>JBGULZ010000322.1:0-6481 GCA_045116595.1 Ruminococcus sp.
TCCGCCGTAGCCCTTTGATGTTACCGTAAACACATAGCCTGTGCCGTTTGCCGCTTTATAGGCTTCAATAACGCCTTCGGGCATTTCCGCGTCAAGCTTTTCAAAGCTGTCCGCTTCGCTGAGCACCTCAGCACGCGCTTCCTCGGCAGCCTTTTGTTCTGCCGCCGAAATGATCGGCGAGGTCACGAGGTTGATGTAGGCGAGCAGTGCGGTCACAACAAGGCAGATACCCGCGAGCACCGCGATAGGCTTGATTATTTCCTTCACTGCTTACCACCTCCCGTCAAAGGCTTGGAGCGCGTAAGCTTTGATATGAACGGGGTAAGGATGTTCATAATCAAAATCGAGTAGCTGACGCCCTCGGGATAGTTGCCCCAGAAGCGGATCAAAATAGTGATGAGTCCGCAGCCTACGCCGAATATGATCTTGCCCCACTTTGTGGAGGGAGTTGTCGAGTAATCGGTCGCCATAAATATCGCGCCGAGCATCAGTCCGCCCGAGAGCAGCTGGGCAAGGACGTCCTTGCCGCAGATAAGCGACATAACCGCGACTGTTCCGATGAACGCCACGGGCGTGTGCCAGCTTATAACCCTTCTTACAAGCAGATATATTCCGCCGAGGATAAGCGCGAGCGCGCAGGTCTCACCGAGCGAACCGGCGTGATAGCCGAGGAATAAGTCAAGATAAGACGGTACGTCGCCGCCGTTTGCCATAGCCGCCAGCGGAGTAGCCGAGGTAGCTGTGTCGGGCATTCCGACGGGATTTGTCCAGTTTGTCATTGCGCCCGAGAACGCGACGAGCATAATGATTCGCGCCGTGATGGCGGGGTTCGCGAAGTTCTGACCGATACCGCCGAACAGCTGCTTAACAACGATTATCGCGACAACGCTGCCGATAATCGCCTGCCATATCGGGATGGACACAGGCAGGTTGAACGCCAAAAGCATTCCCGTAACGACCGCCGAAAGGTCGGACACCGTATTCTCGCGCTTGCAGAGCTTTTCAAACAAAAACTCAGAGACCACGCAGGTCAGCACGCATACGCCGATAACGAGCAGCGCGCGCCAGCCGAAAATGATAACGGAGGCGACCGCCGCGGGGCAGAGTGCGATGATAACGTCAAGCATTATTTTTGTTGTGTTGCGCGGTGTGTGAAAATGAGGCGACACTGCGGAAATCAACTTGTTCATCACTTGCCCTCCTTTGCTTTTGCCTGATATGTTTTGAGCATCGCCTTGGCGAGCTTGTTTGTCTGAACAAGAGGTCTGTGCGCCGGACAGATGTACGAGCAGCAGCCGCATTCCATACAGAGGTCAACGTGCAAAGTCTGCAAGTCCTCGGGAGAATTGAGCTTATACGCTCTCGCGATCTCCCTCGGGTCGAGCCTGAACGGACAGTGATTAAGGCACGCTCCGCAGCGGATGCACGGAGTGGTCTTTGGCGGAGTTGCCTCTTTTATATCCATAGCGGTGATCGCGTTGGTGTTTTTCAATATAGGCGCGTCGAGCGACGGAACGGCAAGTCCCATCATCGGGCCGCCGTATAGCGCCTTTGCGACCTCTGCCTTTGTGCCGCCGGATCCTTCGAGCAAATCGGAGATCGACATCCCGATCGGAGCGATAACGTTCTTTGGCTCCTTGACCGCCGAGCCGTCAACGGTCACGCACTTGTTTACAAGCGGCATACCGGTCTTTAGGTAGTTGCCGATAAACGCGAGAGTGGTGACGTTGATCACGATCACCCCTACGTCGAGCGGAAGCCCGCCCTTGGGGATGATTTTTTTGACAGTATTGTAAACAAGCACCTTTTCGCCGCCCTGCGGATAGGACGACGGCAGGACCTTTACCTCGATATCATTAGAATCAGCGGAAAGCTCCTGCATTTTCTTTATTGCCTCGGGCTTGTTCTTCTCGATCCCGAAAATGAACCGCTTTACTTTTAGATACTTTCTGAGCGCGTCGATACCGTTGAAGATATCATCGCTCTTGTCGAGCATCGTGCGCGTGTCTGAGGTTATGTAGGGCTCGCACTCGGCGGCGTTTATCACTACCGCGTCGAGCTTGCTCAAATCTTTTACGAGCAGCTTTACATAGGTCGGGAAGCCCGCGCCTCCGAGTCCTACGGAACCGCTGTTTTTTACCGCCTCGGCAAAGCTTTCCAAATCAGTGACCTCGGGCGGTTTTACCCCCTCGTAAACCGTTTGCTCGCCGTCGGTGTTAATCACAACGCACTTTCCCTTTGCGCCGTTTGATAACGTCATATCATCGACCTTGAGCACGGTGCCCGACACGCTTGAATGAACGGGAGCGGAAATAAATCCGTCCGCTTCGCCGATAAGCTGTCCGACCTTGACCTCGTCGCCTTTTTTTACGACGGGCTTGGCAGGCTTGCCTATGTGCATCGACATGGGAATAGATACCGTTTTGGGTACCCCGAGCCTGACGGGCGGAAGATCGGCAGTGTTCTTTTTGTGCGGCACCTTAATACCGTGTAGCTTCATATTCTGCCTCCAAAACTCAAAATTACCGTATACAAAGATAATTATAGCATAGATTTTCTGTTTTTCCAATAGGAATTATTGTATTCACAGGTTTTTAAAACGCAAATTATATGTTGCAAAAGCAACGAAAAGGTGGTAAGATAGTACGGGTGAAAAAAAGATGAAACGATATCTTGAAAATATCAAGACCGGGCATTTCAGCACGCTGCACGACAAGGTTTTGTTCAACGGGCTGACCGACAGCGAGATCTACGAGTTTATTCAACATTCAAGGCCGTACTATATTTCGCTGTACCCCGGGCAGACAATCAGCCTTGAAAAACAGTTTTCAAATATGATAAGCGTAGTTGTGGCGGGCGATGTGCTGATTTCGAGCACCGACAGCAACGGCAACAAAACATATATCAAGACGATCACCGAGGGCGAGAGCAGCGGCCCGCTGTATTCCATCCTCGATTACAGCAACTCGCTGATAGAGATCGAAGGCAAAGAGGACAGCGAGGTCATTCTTATCGACCCGGATTCTCTGTATGTCACCGATAAAAAAATCGCGGTGATCCAGCAGAAAATGCTTGTCAACCTGATAAGATCGCAAAAAGACCTGTTCAACGCTATTTCGGAGCGGATGTACTGCCTTACCCAGCGGAACATACGGGAAAAGATCCTGAGATTTTTGAGCTACTGCCATAATAGTAACGGTAACACGGAGTTTGATATCCCGATGACGCGCGAGGAGCTCTCGAGCTATCTCGCGGTTGACCGCGCGGCGCTGTCGCGCTCGCTCGGAGAGCTGAAAAAGGAAGGTATCATCGACTTTCACAAGAACCATTTTATTATTTTAGACACGGATCATTTGAGCAAATAGGCAGGTATAGGATTATTTATGATAAAGAGAACTTTCAAAAGGGCTTTCAGGGACAGCCTCCCCGTGCTTGCGGGGTACCTCGCGCTCGGCATAGGCTTCGGAGTTTTGCTCCAGAGCAAGGGCTACAGCTTTTGGTGGGCTATCCTGATGAGCGTTACTATTTTTACGGGCTCGGGGCAGTACGCGGGCGTTGATTTTTTGGCGAACTCCGCCTCGATCGTCACGACCGCGATAATGACTTTTATAATAAACGCGAGGCATTTTTTCTACGGCTTTTCGCTGCTCGACAAGTACAAGGGCGCGGGCATTTTTAAGCCGTATTTGATATTTGGCTTGACCGACGAAACGTATTCGATCGTCTGCTCGGCAAAGCTTGACGACACGATCGACCACAAAAAATACTATCTATTCTTAACGGCGCTTGATCACTGTTACTGGATAACGGGCTGCACGCTCGGCGCGGTGCTCGGTGAGATCTTGCCGTTTTCAAACGAGGGTATCGGGTACTCAATGACCGCGCTGTTCATCGTGATAATGGTCGAGCAGTGGCTGTCCTCAAAGGAGCACTTGCCCGTGATACTCGGCGTTGGCACAACGATAGTCTGCCTCGTGATCTTCGGCGCGGATCTGTTCATAATCCCCGCGATGGTACTCATCGCCTTTGAGCTTGTGATCTTCAGGAAGAAGCTCGACAAGACTTCTGCTCCCGACGGAGAGGAGGCGAAAAGCGATGATTGATACAAAATATTCGCTTATCCTCGTCGCGGTAATGGCTGGCGTCACTATGCTCGTCAGGTTCTTGCCGTTCATTTGCTTCCCCGAGGGCAGAAAAAGACCGAGGGTAGTTACATATTTGGGCACGGTGCTGCCATATGCTGTTATCGGGATGCTGGTAGTCTACTGCTTTAAGGATGTGTCGTTTTTCAGATACCCCTACTGCATCCCCGAGCTGCTCGCCGGAGCGCTGGTGGCGGGGCTTCATATCTGGCGCAGGAACACTCTGCTTAGCGTTTTCTGCGGCGTAGCGTTCTATATGGTTTTGGTACAGCTTGTTTTTTAGGAGAAAATATGTCAATAATAGAACTGATAATATTGGCGGCAGGGCTTGCGATGGACGCCTTCGCGGTGTCTATCTGCAAGGGCTTGTCGGTGCAAAAATACAGTAAAAAGCAAAGCGTTATCGCGGGCTTGTACTTCGGCGGATTCCAGGCGGGAATGCCCGTGCTGGGGTGGCTGCTCGGAAAACAGTTTGAAAGCCTGATAAAGAGCATCGACCACTGGATCGCCTTTGTTTTGCTCGCCTTGATCGGCGCGAATATGATACGCGAATCGTTCAAAAAGGATGACGAGGATCTGAACTCATCATTCTCGCCTAAAACGATGCTTCCGCTCGCGGTCGCGACGAGCATAGACGCTCTCGCGGTCGGCGTGACCTTTGCGTTTTTGGATGTGCAGATCGTTCCTGCGGTGTCGGTGATCGGCGCTATAACCTTCGCGTTTTCGGCGGTCGGCGTTAAAATCGGCAATGTTTTCGGAGCAAAGTATAAATCAAAAGCCGAGCTTGTCGGCGGTATAGTGCTTATTTGCATCGGAATAAAGATCCTGATTGAACACCTGTTCTTTAACGGATAAAAAATTAGGAGGAATAAAATGAAAACTTTGATAGTTTACTACTCGCTTGAGGGCTTCACAAAAAAATGGGCTGAGGAGCTCTCAAAGCAAACGGGCTCGGATATACTCGCGTTACATCCCGTTAAAGCGTACCCCGACAGCGGAGCGAAAAAGTTCCTTTGGGGCGGAAAAAGCGCTTTGATGGGGGATAAGCCAAAGCTTCAGCCTTATGTTTTCAGCGCGGACAAATACGACAGGGTGATTTTTGCCTATCCCGTGTGGGCGAGCAGCGTAACGCCGCCCATCAGGAGCTTTGTCAGCGAAAACAAAAACGCGCTCGGCGGCAAAGAGATCGGCGCGGTCGTGACCTATATGGGCTCGGGCGCTCAAAAGTCGATCAAAAAGCTCGAAAAGCTGCTTAACGTTGAAATCAAGCCGCAGCTTATCCTCACCGATCTGGATGAGAAAAAGGAAGAAAACGAGCAGCTCGCCGCGGATTTCATAAGGAAGCTTTCCGATGATTAAGATAGATCTGATCACCGGTTTTTTGGGCAGCGGCAAGACGACATTCTTAAAAAAATACGCCCGTTACCTGATCGGCAAGGGGCATAAAATCGGTATTCTTGTCAACGACTACGGCGCGGTAAACGTGGATACTATGCTGCTCTCGGAGCTCGAGGGGGATAACTGCGGTATTGAATCCGTAGCGGGAGCGTGCGACAGCGACTGTCACCAAAGGCGGTTCAAGACAAAGCTTATCGCCCTTGCAATGAGCGGCTACGACCGCGTTTTGATCGAGCCCTCGGGCGTTTTTGACGTCGATGAATTCTTCGATTCGCTCTATGAGGAACCGCTCGACCGCTGGTATGAGATCGGGAGCGTTATCGCTGTTGCGGATGTTAATTTGGAGCCTCAGCTGTCAAAGAGCGCCGGGTATATTTTGGCTTCTCAGGCGTGCGTGGCGGGCAGGCTCGTGCTGAGCAAAACACAGCTTGCGGATAGATCCGCCGCGGAGAAAACAGTAAATCTGATAAACGCTGTTTTGCGAGCTCACGGAAGCCGCCGAAGATTTGAAAGCGACGTTATCTCAAAACCGTGGGATGAGCTCACAGACGCGGATTTTGAGGAGCTTGAAAACTGCGGATATCATTCGCCCGATTTTACAAAGCTGCAGACCACCGATGACTCGGGCTTTGCTTCGCTCTATTTTATGGAGCTCGGGCTCGGCGATGATGAGCTTAAATCAAAGGTAAAGCGCCTTTTTGATTCAAAAGACTGCGGAGGAGTTTTCAGGGTTAAGGGCTTTGTAAAGCAAAACGATAACTGGCTTGAGCTCAACGCCTCGCGCGACGGGATAAGCCTCACCCCGATAGATAACGGGCAGGACATCGTGATAGTTATCGGCGAAAACCTGAACAAGGAAAAAATAACGGAAATATTATAGAGGGCTGCCGCTTTTTTGCGGAAGCCCTCTTGCTTATCTTTCTTTTAAAACGCTGAGTATG
>JBGULZ010000323.1:0-5001 GCA_045116595.1 Ruminococcus sp.
CGGTCAGCAGGGCAAGAACAAAAGAGAATAAAATTTTGTATCCTGTTTTTAGTCCCGTTTTCTTAAATCCGAAAAAAAGTTGAGCGAGAAAAATCGAAATGAACGCGATAACAACTCCGCAAGACACAAATAAAAAGCTGACCGTATTAAAATATGTGTCTCCCTGCACAGCCTGATATATTCCGACCAAAAGGCGGTCAAACAAGGCGGGGCTGTCGGGATAATAATGCCCGTAAAATACATAAGAGTTTACCGGGAGTCCTACGGCAAAAAGGAAAACCGCTCCGGCGTATTTAGCGATAAACCCTGTCAAAAAGATCCGGAACGCGTTTTTCTTCAAAAATTCGCCGCTTATCCTTTTATACATAATAAATGAGAGAAGTAAAATAACGCCCCAGTCAAATATTGAATCAATAAACACCTGAGCAAAGAGATACGGCGTTATCAAAAAAATGATAAAAGCCGGCAATGTCGACGCTCCGTATAGCTTATAGTCTTTTTTCATAATCATCATCCGTTCAAAAATATCATTACAGGCTTACAACGACCGACACAGAAAGCTGTCCGTCTTCCTCGCCGATTATCAGCTCGCCGTTGTATTTTTCGGCGGTTTTTCTTAAAATCTTAACGCCCTTGCCGTGGAGCGCTTTGTCCTTCTTTGTGGTTTTCAGATCCGGATTGTCCGCCAAGACCGAGGACTCCACGCTGTTCTTGCAGACTATCCTGCAAAATGATTTGTATGTGCTGATGTTGAGCGACATTTTACGCTGTTCCTTCGGGATATTTGCAAGGTATTCGATCGCGTTGTCGCAGAGGTTGGCGATCACCGAGATGATATCGCCGTCGCTCATAAATGACAGCGGATCCGTGATGTCGTAGCTAAAGCTTATATCCTTCGCCTGCGCCTTGTCGAGCTCGACGTTGACTATCGCGTTGAGCGTCGGATTATCGGTATTTACCGGTGTATACGCCGCCGTCAGGCGTTCGCTCACGCTGTCGCAGATCTCCTTTGCCTTTTCGTACTCGCCGTTTGAGATTAGCACGCTGACCGACATCAGGTCGTTTTTCATATCGTGCTTGACCGAGGATATCTTTTCGATCTGCTCGTTCGTGCTGAGCACCGAGCTTTTATAAAGCTCCTCGCGCTGCTTGCTCAGCATCAGATCAGCCTTGATATCCGACTCCTTGCCGAGCTTTATTAGCAGATACCAGAAGATCATAACGATAACGGCTGTGCTTACAGTGATGAGGATCATATAAATCTCGATATCCGTTTGGAACCCCGACGCTTCGAACGTAAGCAGCGCCGACATCCCGACTATGCAGGTGAGCAGCGGGATGACGAAAAACGCCAAAACATCCGAGCGCCTGCGCATATTGATCTTGCCCTTTCCGAAGCGGTAGATTATGAACAAAAACGCGCAGTAGCCGGCGTTGGCAGCGAAAAGTATCATACAGCGCACGGCTCTTGAAAAACCGATCACGTCGGCAAAAGGGAGAGCTCCGAAAGCGCTCATAACGCTGACCGTCAGGTAGGCTATCAGGATGTTCGACACCGCCATTGGGATGACGATCCGCATAAACAGCCGTCCGCGCAAAAATATCACCGAGTACAATATGAGTATAAACACCGTGACGACGTAGTACAGATAGTGATAGGTCATATTGTGCACCGTGAAGAACGCCGCGACCGCGAGCATTATCAGCGAAGTCACAACAAACGGAATTACCCTGAGCGCTTTGCTTTCAGGCTTGTCAAAGAACAGATACAAAAAGCCTATAAACATAAACAGCTGGATGAAATTTGAAGTGATCTCAACAGCCAAGCCTATACTCATACCTCGTTCACCACCCATTCAAAAAAGCGTTTTCTCACCTCGTCGTGGTACTTTTTGCTCAGCGGTACCGATGTGCCGTCCGACAGGCAGACCTCTGCCGAGCTGAGCTTTTCGATATGGCGGATATTCACCATATAGCCGATATGCGTGCGCAAAAAGCCCTTTTGGAGCAAATCGGACTTGTTGTCGATGGTAGTCCGCTCGGGGTAGCTGCCGCGCGCGGTGTGGAAGAATACATAGTTCTTTTGCTTTTCAAGGTAATAAATGTCGTTCAGTGGGAGCCGTATGATGTCTCTGCCCGTCTTTATCGAGTAATGGTCGTTTTTTCCGCAGAGCTTAACAAGCCGTTTAAGGCACGGCTCGAGCTCCTCCGGATGAGATTTGCGGATAAAGGAATACGGCTGCTGCCTGAGCGCCTCAAACACCAATCCGTCACGGTTGGTAACGAAGATAATATAAGGCTTTTCGCTGTCGCCCTTTTGCTCATTGAGCTTTTCGGCGAGCTCAAGCCCCGAGCATTTCGGCATCTCGATATCGAGCAAAACAACGTCGAAACCCTTGCCGTTCATAAGCAAAAATTCGGGATCGTCCGTGACTTTTACATCCGCCGTGATACGGTCATCCGCGCATATTTTATTTACGAACCGACGAAGCTCCTCGGCAAAAACCGCCTCGTCATCAATGATCAAAATTTTCATAACAAAACATCTGCCTGATAGTATTATGGTATGTATTAATCATAATATATTTATAACCCAAAATCAACAAAGTGTGACCAAGTTACAGCATTGTCGGTAAGAAAATGTTATACCCTAAGCTCTCTAAAAAGTCGTTTGAGATAAACAACAGGTACGGAGCGTTGAGCACCGTCAGAACAGCGGAAAAAACAAACCTCTGCCACGTTTTGCGGTACAAAATATCCCTCGTCCGCTTGCCGAACGTAATAAAAAGATGACCGATAAAGATAGCTGTGGTGCTGACGAAAAATCCGACGTACATAAAGATAGTGCTTTGCATCATAGCGTATTCTTCTGAGTAGTGAGAAATAAATTCTATCTCTTCATAAATATCCATATTTCGATAATCAACTGGAGCCGATTGACCCATCATACAAATTATCAGACCGATAGTCAGCCCTGCCATCGCCACGGCATAAGACAGTAAAGTGTTTTTTATCAAGTGGCCAGGTTTTAATTGTTTGCCGATAATCAGCAATATCATTATTACAATTGCGTTTGCAATAAGGTTACCGAACAGCGGTATAAACCCAAACGGCGTAAAAACTATCGCGAGAAAAGCAGGAAAGTAATTGTATAGCTTATATTGGTTTTTGTTATTCATCATAGCGTCCTCTGTGTTATAATTTGTTGTTGGGACTGAGCTTTTTTATATGCTCTCTTTTTATGATTATCGCCGCGATCGAAAGACCGATAACATACGCGCAGCCGATTATTGCCGCTGCTTTGCCGACAGTATATGTTTCGCCTGCCGCGATATTAATAGCGTATAAATGGGTAGAAAGAAGGTTGGCGATAATAGTTGAAATGAGTAAATGAACCGACAAGACTGAAAGCTGCCAGATTTTTGTTGAAACAAAATAATTAGCCAAAACAAGCGCAGGCTGTAAGAGGAGAAACAACGGATACAACAGGGGACTGCCCCAGCGGTAAAGTAATACGCCGAGTAATACCAAAACATAATTTGCGATGTTCATCAGGACAAAAAGAACGACCTTTAATGCTTTCATCTATAGTTTTCTCCTTTACGTTATTCATCGAAAAGGTGAACGTATTCATCTTCGGAAATATCAAATCTATTGAAATATTCGATCTCATCTATCGGATATTTTCCGATGGCTTGCGCGTCAAAGTATTCAAAAATAATATTGCGGTTTTTTGAGTTGTAAATGATCTTTTCAATATCGGCGCTGCCTGCGCATCGAGTTTTTTCGTCCCCTGTAATGCCCTCACTGTATTCAAAAGACTCTGTGTAATCGTCTCGGAAAACGATCTCGGTATAATCCTTATCATAGAACGCGCGTTTTTTAGAGGTTACATTTTCAGAGTGGTTCGCGGTATTGATTATTTGATCAAACTGTTCCTCATCTGCGGTGATATCAAGATAAATCTCTGTGCATGTGTATTGCCCGTCGTAAGAGTTAAAGGAATAAGAGTTTACGGAATAGTCTTTTATGCTTTCAGGAAAATAGGCAATGTGAGAAATGTAGTTATTTGAACCGTATTCATCAGGATTTGTTGTTTTCTTATGGTTTAATTCGCACGCTGACAGCAACAGCAAAGCGGTAACAATAATGACAGAAACCGTCTTTTTCATAAAACAACCTCCTTTGCGTTTCGTGATCTGTTCACTTTAATAATAAAGCAATTATACCCCAAAATCAACAAAGTGGTAAAAAAAGCACGTTTTCTGGTAAAAAAAGAACGGAGCCGCCGCAAATATACGGCAACTCCAATGTAATCAATTATTATAATATTCGTTATATGCTTTTTCAAGCAGTTCAAAATCGCAGCTGTTTTTTGTAAGTTCGGGATACCTTCCGCTTTTTACACGCATATATGTATTCTTAGCGGTTTTATATATCCTGTCACGGTTTCGTCTGCAAAAGGCAAGCTCCTTACTTGCATGCGCTTTGCTTTGAACAGTAGGCAAATCTGAATTTGATTTAAAAAGGAGATCGGTATGACAGGATTCAAACCAAAAAGTTGGAAACCGCTTGTGATATTTCTCTGCATAGATTTCTCGGTCATCGCATTCTGCTTCCTGATGATTTTTTCAGGCAGGGTCACGATATCCGTCAAAGGTTTCGCGGTTGATTCCGGCGATGATCTGTATGTCGGAGAGGAACATTGCATAGAGGTCTATAAAGACGGTCAAATGATCAAAATCATCCCAGTCAAATATACTGACTACGCTTTCACTATTAAGAATGATCGAATCATTCTTTCAGCCAATAACTATACATATCAACTTGATTTATCCGGAAAAGAGATCAGTAAGGAAAAAGATACCGAAACATATTCCGAATTATGCCGAATAAACAGCTTTGAAGCCGAAAACGGCGATACTTATAAAAAATCAACTTTGTTTGGATATACCAAAATAATCCGAAACGATAATGAAGCGGTATATTCAATGCCTGCGT
>JBGULZ010000324.1:0-7389 GCA_045116595.1 Ruminococcus sp.
CGAGCATAACGAGCATCGCGATGAAGCTGAGTGCAGTCAGCGCGAGCAATACGAAGAAAATGATCCATGTGCCTTTTCTTCCCGAAGCGTCATATTTGTTGGCTGTGATACCCGCCAACATGCACATTGTCAAAAACACCGAGAACATTATCGCCAAAACGGCTGTGACGGCGGAAAAGATAACGTATGTCCAAAATTTCTTTTTCTCCCATACCTTGTCAAACATCACGTACATATTGTAGTACGGGATGATGCCCTTCCAGCCCGGGAGACCCATCTTTTTGAACGTAAACCAGCTGCCGACAAACGCGCACGCTGCCAGCGCCCACGATATCATAGTTGACATCATTGTAGACATTAAATAGTAGAAACTGTTGATGTACATAAAATCCTCCTTGTATCTATTCTGCCGCGAGAAGCGGCTCAATTTTTTCAATGCTCTGAGCCAGATCCGCGCAAAGATAATCTATCATCGGCTTTATCTCCTCTGTCGGGGCGATGTAGTCGGGCACCATAACGGTAGTCATTCCCGCGCTGTGCGCCGAGATTATGCCGTTTATGCTGTCCTCATAGGCGACGCAGTTTTCACTCTTTTCTCCGAGCCGCTGTGCCGCGGTAAGGAAAACCTCGGGGTGAGGCTTGCCGTTTTTTACATCGTTGCCGCAGACGAGGGAATCAAAGAACCTGGCGGTATCGGAGATCTGCAGATTAAACTCCGCCGTCTGGCGCGAGGTCGAGGTCGCGAGGGCTGTTTTTATGCCCCTCTCTTTTAGAAAGGTCAGCAGCTCTATCAAGCCTTTTTTGATGGGTATACCCTCGGCTTTTACGCGCTCAACATAGCGCGCCTTGCCCAAATCCGCAAGCTCCCAGTAGGGAAAATCGTCGCCGAAACGGTCAAAATACAGCCGCTGAACTTCGTTTTTTCGCTTGCCGACCGTCGTCTTAAAAAAGTCGAGGTCGTAGTCGTAGCCGCGCTCGTCCATCATATTCTGCCAGTTTTCATAAACCAGCCGCTCGGTGTCGAACATCAGCCCGTCCATATCAAAAACCGCCGCGGTTATCACAGCCTCACCTCCGCAAAAATTGTATATACCGTATTATACAATATTATCGCGGATTTTTCAAGGCGAAGAATTCGATGTTTATTTGTAGGGGCGAGCACTGCTCGCCCGCGGACAGGAAGCGATTGTTTTCCGAATGATAGCGCGGTCTGATAGGAAAGGGCGGCTTGACGGGCGGACATTTTAGTCCGCCCCTACGAATGTCAAGGTTAACTCGCGCGAACGGAAAGGACGACCCCTCAGTCATTTTGCAGGCAAAATTACAGCTCCCCTAAAGCTAAAGCGTTAGGGGAGCCTTATGTGGTGTGCAGTGCGATTCGAAAAAAAAACCTGCCCGACAGCGTATGAACCGCCCCAAATTGTGTAGACAGCACAAAAACGGCGTGCTATGGCAGAATTAAAGAATTAAGCAAAATACTGACATCTCTTTTCGAGGGGTGTCAGTTTTGTTTTTGTTTGAATACGGTAGTTATTGTAGTAGTCAATGTATTCTCCTATGAGCTGACGAGCATGCTCATAGGTTTTGAGTTTCACTCTGTGAATGCACTCAGTTTTGAGGATGGAAAAGAAATTTTCAGCTAAAGCATTGTCATAAGGGTTCCCACGTCTTGACATTGACTGATTTATGCCGTATGATTGAGTTAGGTTAAAGTACGCCTGAGAAGTATACTGAAACCCTTGGTCACTGTGGAGCTGCAACTCCCCGGTGACCTTTTCCTTTTTCTTAGCAGCTTTAATAGTATCCAGGACTAACTTGATGGATTGATCTTTTGCAGTTTTGTATGCGACAATGCTGTTGTCGTACAAATCTCTGATGATAGACAAGTACAAGAAACCTTGATTTGTTTTGATGTACGAAATGTCTGTTACCCACTTTTGATTAGGACGATCAGCTGCAAACTCTCTGTTTAGAGAATTAGGATATCTGTGCAAATACTGACTGCAATAATGGAACTTCTTTCTTCTTACAACTGATAACAGATTGTATTTCTGCATAATTCTGAGAATGGTTTTAGGATTTCGATATATTCCTTGCCGTTCCAACCAAATATGTACTCGGCGATAACCGTAGGTTTTGTGATGGATCTCTTGACACTCTTCAATCTTGTTTGCCAATTGAAGGTCTTTATCTAAAATATCCTTTCTGCTCAAATATTTGTAATATCCGCTTCTGGATACTTTGAACAACCTACACATTTCGCTGATGCTGTATTTACCCCTGTGTTTGTATATGATCTGATATTTGATTGCCGGCTTCACTTCCTTTCTGTGTGCGAGAGAAAATCCCGCATCAATTCAACTTCCATTTCTAATCGCTTGATATATCTTTCTTTGCTTGCTAATACATATCTCATTTGTGCCAGTTTGTCCAGCTTTTCAATTGACGGCGGAATATCTCCGTTTTTACACGGGCGTCCCTTTTTTCTCAATGCTTTGCCCGCTTCTATCATTCTCTGTTTTTTGTTGTATCTCGATTTGAAATCCCGCATTTGTTGATGTGTAAATCCCAGTCTATTACCTATTTCTCTCAATGTTAGTCCTTGATTTACCATACTGATGATTTCTGTTTCATATTCACTTATGTGTCGATATTTTCTGCTCATAAAAAATGACCTCCTATGGTATCTTTATTCTACCATAGGAGGTGCTGTTTTTCTATTGTCTACTTTTTACGGAGCTGTTCAGTAAACCGTCGGGCAGGAATATTTTTATTTATTCAACTGACTTTGAAAAACAAATCAGTCAAGCTCTGAGAGCTGCTTGAGGTGAGCGTACTTCTTCTCTGCGCCGACTTCCGCCTCTGCAAAGAGCTTTTCTGCTCTCTCGGGGAAGGAGCGGGTAAGAGCGTTGTAGCGAACCTCGCCCATGATGAAGTCACGGTAAGAAGCTGTGGGAGCCTTAGAATCAAGGATGAAGGGATTCTTACCCTCTGCCTCGAGTCTGGGATCATATCTGAAGAGGTTCCAGTAGCCTGCCTCAACAGCCTTCTTCTCCTCGAGCTGAGCAATGCCCATACCGCCCTTGATACCGTGGTTGATACAGGGAGCGTAGCAGATGATGAGCGAAGGACCGTTGTAGCTTTCAGCCTCTACCATAGCCTTGAGGACCTGGTTGTAATCAGCGCCCATAGCTACCTGAGCTGTGTATACATAGCCGTAGCTCATAGCGATAGCGGCAAGGTCTTTCTTCTTGACGGCCTTACCTGCAGCCGCGAACTGAGCGACAGATCCGATAGGCGAAGCCTTTGAAGCTTGTCCGCCGGTGTTGGAGTAAACCTCTGTATCGAATACGAGGATGTTTACGTTCTGACCGGAAGCGATAACGTGGTCGAGACCGCCGAAGCCGATATCATAAGCCCAGCCGTCGCCGCCGAAGATCCACATTGACTTCTTAGCGAGCTCGTCCTTGTCAACAAGAGTCTTCTTGACAAGCTCGTCGACCTTAGCGTCGGTGTTCTTCTCGAGCTCTGCGATAAGAGCGTCTGTAGCAGCGCGCGAAGCGGTTGAATCAGCGGCTGTGTCGAGGTACTCTGCGGCAGCTGCCTTGAGAGCCTCGTTGTCTGTTGTATCCTTGATCTCTGTTACATAGGAAGCGAGTCTGTCGCGGATAGCCTTCTGACCGAGAGCCATACCGAGACCGAACTCAGCGTTGTCCTCGAACAGTGAGTTCTGCCAAGCGGGACCGAAGCCCTTCTTGTTTGTTGTATAAGGAGTAGCAGGTGCCGACGCGCCCCAGATCGAAGAACAACCTGTTGCGTTAGCGATGAACATTCTGTCACCGAAGAGCTGAGTTACAAGCTTAGCGTAAGGAGTCTCTCCGCAGCCTGCGCACGCGCCTGAGAACTCGAGCAGGGGCTGCTTGAACTGGCTGCCCTTAACGGTAGTGAACTTGAACTTATCTGCAACCTCGGGCTTCTCATCAAGAGTAATACCGTAATCGAAGATAGCCTGCTTTGATCTCTGAGAATCGATGGGCTTCATAACGAGAGCCTTCTCGCCCTTCTTGCCCGGGCATACCTGAGCGCAAGCGCCGCAGCCTGTGCAGTCGAGGGTGGAAACGGTCATTGTGAACTTGAGCTCCTTGAGGCCGATCATCGGGATAGTCTCTGTTCCCTCGGGAGCGGCAGCAGCCTGCTCGTCGGTCATGGGAACGGGACGGATTACAGCGTGCGGGCAAACGAGCGAGCAGCGTGTGCACTGAATACAATTCTGAGCCTGCCACTCGGGAACGTCTACAGCGATGCCTCTCTTCTCAAACGCGGAAGAACCGTTGGGGCATGTGCCGTCGATGTGATCCTTGAAAGCGGAAACGGGAAGCTTGTTACCCATATAAGCGTTAACGGGCTTGAGCACGCCGTTTACATACTCTACAAGAGCGCCTGTGCCTTCAACCTTCTCGCCGAGAACTTCGTCTGCGGCGTTAGCCCACTCTGCGGGGATCTCTACCTTTTTAACGTCCTCCATACCGCGGTCGATAGCAGCGTAGTTCATATCTACGATTGCCTGACCCTTCTTCATATAGGACTTCTTGGCGGCGTCTTTCATGTACTGCTTTGCTTCCTCTGCGGGAATGATGTCGGCGATCTTGAAGAACGCGGACTGCAATACTGTATTTACACGGCCGCCGAGACCGATCTCTTTACCGATCTTGATAGCGTCGATGGTGTAGAAGTTGATATTTCTCTCCGCGAGGATCCTCTTCATCTGGCCGGGGAGACGCTTTGTGAGCTCGTCAACGTCCCAAGCGCAGTTGAGCAGGAAGGAGCCGCCCTCTTTAAGATCCTGAACGATCTCGTACTTGTCAACGTATGAGGGGTTATGGCAGGCTACGAAGTCAGCCTTTGAGATGTAGTATGTAGACTTGATCGGGGTGTTGCCGAAACGCAGGTGAGATACTGTAAGACCGCCGGACTTCTTTGAGTCGTAAGCGAAGTAACCCTGAGCGTACATATCGGTGTGGTCGCCGATGATCTTGATTGAGTTCTTGTTGGCGCCTACGGTACCGTCCGCACCGAGACCCCAGAACTTACAGCTGTGTGTGCCTGCGGGTGTGGTGTCGGGATTCTCAACTACGGGGAGCGAGAGGTTTGTAAGGTCGTCAACGATGCCGATAGTAAAGCGCTTCTTGGGCTCTGCGCTCTCGGCGTTTCTGTAAACAGCGATGATATCGCCGGGTGTTGTATCCTTTGAACCGAGGCCGTATCTGCCGCCGAATACGGGAGTGCCGGCAAACTCAGACTCGCTGATGGCAGCCATTACGTCGAGGAACAGAGGCTCGCCGATAGAACCGGGCTCCTTTGTTCTGTCAAGAACAGAGATAGTCTTAACGGTCTTGGGAAGCTCAGCTGTCATTAATGAACCGACGAACGGACGGTAAAGTCTTACCTTGAGGAGACCAACCTTTTCGCCTGCGGCGTTGAGGTAATCAACGACCTCTTCAGCGCAGTCGCAAACAGAACCCATAGCTACGATAACGTGCTCAGCGTCATCTGCGCCGTAGTAGTTGAAGGGCTTGTAGTTTGTGCCGATCTTCTCGTTAACTTTGTTCATATACTCTGTAACTACTTCGGGAACATTGTCATAGTAGCAGTTACAAGCCTCACGAGCCTGGAAGAAGATATCGTCGTTCTGAGCGGTACCTCTTGTTACGGGGTGCTCGGGGTTGAGTGAACGGCGGCGGAACTCTTCAACAGCGTCCCAATCGAGCATATCAGCGAGATCAGCGTAATCCCACTCCTCGATCTTCTGGACTTCGTGAGAAGTTCTGAAACCGTCAAAGAAGTGCAGGAAGGGGACCCTGCCCTTGATAGCGGTGAGGTGAGCAACGGCGCCGAGATCCATACACTCCTGAGGATTGTTGGAGCAGAGCATTGCGTAACCTGTCTGACGGCAGGCATAGATGTCTGAGTGGTCGCCGAAAATCGAAAGTGCATGGCTTGTGAGCGCACGAGCCGAAACGTGGATAACGCTCGGGAGCAGCTCGCCCGCCATCTTGTACATATTGGGGATCATAAGAAGCAGACCCTGTGACGCTGTGTAGGTAGTGGTCAGCGCGCCTGCTGCAAGGGAGCCGTGAACCGCGCCTGCTGCGCCGCCCTCGGACTGCATTTCAGTTACCTGAACTTCTCTTCCGAAAAGGTTCTTCTGTCCCATTGCCGAGAATTTGTCGGTAAGGTCAGCCATTACGGAAGAAGGGGTGATGGGATAAATAGCGGCTACGTCAGTGAACGCATAGGAAACGTGAGCAACAGCGCTATTACCATCCATTGTTTTCATTTTTCTTGCCATTGGAATACATCCTCCTTTAAAATCACACGGCATTGAAAAATACCGCAATGTGTATGGATATACACACTTTGTTACCTTAAATATTATCACTTTTCACAGATTTTGTAAAGGGGTTTTGTCAATTAACAATTAAAAATTAACAATTAACAGCGCTCATTTTGAAGATAAACCGACTTTTATAAAAAAAGATGCCGTTTTGTGCAGGAGCGGGCATCGCCCGCCCGCAAAAAACACCACCCTTTCCTTGACATCGTAGGGGCGAGCGCAAAACTCGCATTGAGCCTTTAATTTTATCTACAAAATAATATTGTTGATTTTTATAATAAAAAATGTATAATAAAAAAAGTTCATAATCATTTGTAAGATTTCTTTTTGGATGTTGTCTGTATGGGTGAGGGACAATACGAAAGAGAGGGCATGATCAATGGAAGACAAAGAGATCATTAAGCTGTATCTTGACAGAAACGAAAAGGCGATCGCCGCTACCTCGGAAAAATACGGAAGCTACTGCAAGACCATTTCCGTAAACATTCTGAAAAACGACGAGGACGCCGAGGAGTGTGTCAACGATACATATATGAAAACGTGGAACGCCATTCCCCCGCAGATACCGGTG
Source organism: Ruminococcus sp. (assembly GCA_045116595.1). Lineage (GTDB taxonomy): Bacteria > Bacillota > Clostridia > Oscillospirales > Acutalibacteraceae > Ruminococcoides. The sequence continues at coordinate 6,966 of JBGULZ010000324.1, forward strand.
ATTTTTTCGGCATTCCTCGGTAAAATCGTCAGAAACATCTCATTCAACAAATACAGGCACAACAATTCCCAAAAGAGAGGCGGCTCGGAGATGCCGCTGATCCTCGACGAGCTGGGCGAGATAGTCTCGGGCAAAGAGAGCGTTGAGGATGAGATCGACAAAAAGGAGCTGCTGCGGGACATCAACGGTTTTCTTAACTCGATCTCCGAATACAAGCGCGGGATATTTATCCGCCGCTACTGGTATTCGAACAAGGTATCCGACATCGCCCAAAGATACGGCCGCAGCGAGAATTCCGTTTCGGTCGAGCTGAACCGGATCAGAAAAAAACTAAGCGATCATCTTTTGAAAAGAGGTTATGAACTATGAAAAAAGAAGAGTTTTATGAGCTGCTCGGCGATATTGACGACAACGCCGTTGAGGC
>JBGULZ010000325.1:0-3927 GCA_045116595.1 Ruminococcus sp.
CTTCGTTTTTAACAAAGGTCTCGGCTGCGGCTTTTACATCCTCGCCGCTCGAGGTTTCTTCGCTTATCTCGAGGGTATCCTCGTCCTCGACCTCGTATGTGAATTTATCGTTATTTTTTACGCTCGCGGCAAATTCTTTTACGGCTGTAACTGCCGCGCCTGCGTCATATTCTTCGCTTTCGATATCAAGGGCTTTTAAAAGCGCTTCATTGCCCGCGGCGTCTGCCGAACCGGTCAAAACGCCGATCGCCTCTGCCTGTTCCTCAGACTGAGACGCGCCGATTCCGAACAAGTGCCAGCCGTCGCCGAAAACTCCGTCGTTCATCCAGTCGGTCGCCAGTTTACCTACACCGACCATCGAGATGTAGTACACAAGGAACATCACGAGGATGAAGATCGGCAGTCCGAGCCAGCGGTTTGTTACTACCTTGTCGATTTTATCGGAGGTCGAAAGCTGACCCTTTTGCTTGTTTTTATAAACGCCGTTGATTATCTTGCCGATATAAAGATAACGCTCGTTGGTGATGATGCTCTCGGCGTCGTCGTCATATTCTTCCTCAACTGCCTTGATGTCTTTTTCAACGTGATTTTTGGTCTCCTCACTAAGACCGATTTTTTCGATAACCTTTTCGTCGCGCTCAAAAACCTTGATCGCGTACCAGCGCTGCTGCTCCTCGGGTAGCTCGTGAACGCAGGCTTCCTCAATGTGAGCGATAGCGTGTTCGACCGAGCCCTCAAAGGTGTGCTTGGGCACAGGCTTCTTTTCCTCGGCAGCTTTTATCGCGGCCTCGGCAGCCTCCAAAATACCCTTGCTTTTCAGCGCGGATATCTCAACTACCTTGCAGCCCAGCGCGCGCGCAAGCTCTGCGGTGTTGATCTTAACGCCTGTTTTTTCAACAACGTCCATCATATTGACGGCGACAACAACGGGGATGCCCAGCTCGCAAAGCTGAGTTGTCAGATACAGGTTTCTTTCAAGGTTTGTTCCGTCAACGATATTAAGTATCGCGTCGGGGCGCTCGTCTATCAGGTAGTTACGCGCGACGACCTCCTCCAGCGTGTAGGGGGAGAGGGAGTAGATTCCCGGCAGGTCGGTTATTGTAACATCGCTGTGCTTTTTGAGCTTACCTTCCTTTTTTTCGACGGTAACGCCGGGCCAGTTGCCGACGAATTGATTAGCGCCCGTCAGCGCGTTGAACAGCGTTGTTTTACCGCTGTTGGGGTTGCCCGCTAAGGCAATCGTCATTTTCATAAAAATTCCTCTATTCGTTTTAGTTTGCTTCTGCTAACCGCAGGCCAAAAAAATTTGCATTGTATGGTTTACAGCCAGTCACGGCGGAGCGCCGTAAGCACGCTTGTTTTATGTGGCTCAGTCGACCTCGACCATCTCGGCGTCTGCCTTGCGGATAGAAAGCTGATATCCGCGGACGGTGACCTCCATCGGGTCGCCCAAGGGAGCGACCTTCTGCACCTTTATCTCAACGCCCTTGGTGATCCCCATATCCATAATGCGGCGCTTTACCGCGCCCTCACCGTGGAGCTTTTTTACCGTGCAGGAGCTGCCGACAGCAACATCTCTTAAAGTATTCATAGCCTGATTCCCTCCTTAAATCATTATCTTCTGCGCCATTTCACGGCTTATCGCAATACGCGCATTTTTAACATTTACAATCAAATTACCGCCCATAGAGCTGACTACTGTGACCACAGCGCCCGACACAAAGCCTAAGTTTTGCAGGTGCGCCCTGACCTCGGCGTTTCCGCCGATGCGTTTTATAATAATTTCTTCTCCTAAAGCGGCAAGTGTAAGCGGCATATTGATACCTCCGTTTGTTAGCAAAAGCTAACTGTTTATGCGAAATATAGGTTAGTTTTAGCTAACTAAAAGTTAAAAAACATAGTTAGCAAAAGCTAACCCAATGCTAATATATCACATGATTCAATTTTTGTCAAGCCTTTATTTGCAATCGTCGCGCTAAATGGGGAGGAAGTCGGTGTAAATTTTCCTATAGCAAAGCCGCCCACGATCGGACGGCTTGAATGTTATTTATATTCATTAAGGTGTTTTTTCAGCGCGTCAAAGGTTTCGGTGCTGATAACGTGCTCTATTTTGCAGGCGTCGTTCACGGCGTGTTCCTCGTCAACGCCGAGCCGCATAAACAGCTCGCTTAAAACCGTGTGGCGCTCATATGTGCGCTCGGCGACCTCAAGACCCGCATCGGTGAGCGTGATACCGCCGTCTTTGCCTACGGTGATATAACCGCCCTCGCGCAGGATCCCCATAGCGCGGCTGACGCTCGGCTTTGAATAACCAAGCTCGGCGCCTACATCGATCGCGCGTACAAAGCCCTTTTCCTTGCTGAGAACATATATTGTCTCCAGATACATCTCTCCCGATTCCTTCAGTACCAAAGCCGTCACCTCCGTTTTTATCAAAATAATTATACCATACTTCCCTTTGATTGGCAAGTGCGCCGCGGTAATAATACCGGATCAAAAAACTAAATTAAAAAAACAATAATATTCCTCCCGTGATTTTTCATACTAAACGCGGGAGGGATTTTTTATGATTAAAAGAATCGGTTCACGAACGATCGAATTTGCACAGCCGCCGGCGATCATAAGCTACGCTTCGGTGGCGGGGAAAAAAGAGGGAGAAGGACCTCTCGGCGGCTTGTTTGACAAGGTGATCTGTGACAGCTACGACGGTCTTGATACCTATGAGGACGCCGAAAGCAAGCTCCAGACCGAGGCGATGACTATCGCGCTGCAAAAGGGTAAGCTGAAAAAAGCGGATATAAATTTTGTTTTCGCGGGCGATCTGCTCAACCAGTGCGTCGGCTCCAGCTTTGGGCTAAAGGATTTTAATATCCCGTATCTCGGCCAGTACGGCGCGTGCTCGACTATGGCGCAAAACCTTATCGCCGCCTCGGTTTTTGTCTCATCTGGAGCGGCTGAAAATGCAGCCTGCTCAACATCATCTCATTTTTGCTCGGCAGAGCGCCAGTACCGCTATCCGCTCGAATACGGCGCGGTTAGAACCCCGACCGCCCAGTGGACGGTGACCGGCGCGGGCTGCTGCATCATAGGCAACGGCGGCGGAAAAATCAGAATAAACCGCGCAACGGTCGGCAAAATAATCGACCTCGGCGTGACCGACGCCAATAATATGGGCGCCGCCATGGCACCTGCGATATGTATAATAGAACCAAGGGTGACAGGAGCAACCCAATCCCACAGGTAAGACGGGCAGATTTTCGTCTGCCCTTTGTTAAAATCCTCGGCAACCCGGCAGGGTTGCCTGCGTTTTTGCCGCGGTCAGTCAAAAATCTGCTCCGCCTATCCTATGGTTTGGATTACCCCTGTCACCCTCCCGATTGCTCAAAAACGCAGGCTGCATCTATGTTTTCACGATTATATTACAAAAAAGGAGGTTTTTGTTACAAATTGCGGCGGGGACCAAAAATTTGATTTTTCGGGTAAATCTGATCTTTACAGGAGGCGTTGAATGTCAAAGAAAAATTCAGAAAAAAACAAGAGGTATTACATACAAAAGGATGACTATGATTTGCTCAAATTGTCTCTCCCTGCGCTTGAGGCAATCTATGGAGTGTGGGGGACAAGGTACCGGCATTACCTGATGAGGCACGATAAGGAGGAATATTACACGCTCCTGTGCTCGTGCGTGCTCCACGAACGAATCACAGAGATCGACCTGAGGGCGGATCGCTGTTATGAAGAAACCGTAAACCGGCTTAAAAAACAAAAGAGAGCAACAGAAAAGCTCAGAATAAATAATCCCGAGCTTTGGAAAAAGAAGATGAACAAAATCACCATTGAAGCGACCGAGACGGTCTATCGTGAAGTGATTTTTAAGGAGGAATGAAGCTGGAGATTAAAGGTAAACTACGCCGATGCTTTTGAGGT
>JBGULZ010000326.1:0-8752 GCA_045116595.1 Ruminococcus sp.
GTGAATGAGAGCGTAAAGCTCGCGAAGAAGCATAAGCTCCAAAAATCCGCGGGATTTATAAACGGCATCCTGCGCAGCATAACCCGCGCGGAGGTAAAGTATAAATTGCCCGACAAGAGCGATTTGGCTTATCATTACAGTATAAAATACTCCGTTCCGCAGGAGCTTGTCAGGTTATGGCTTAATTCTTATGGAGAATTAAACGCCGAGGAGCTTTTCAAAAGTCTCAGCGGCAGACCAAGGATATTCGCAAGGGTGAACACGCTGAAAACCGACCCCGAAAGCCTTATAACAACGCTTCAAGAATCGGGAGTATCGGCGGAAAAATTAGAAATACTGCCAAACGCCCTGTGCCTCAAAAATACGGGCGCTATAGAAAGACTCGGTGCCTACAAAAGCGGGCTGTTCCACATTCAGGACTTGTCCTCACAGCTATGCGTCGATGTGCTTTCACCAAAGCCGAGGGATATTATGCTCGACATTTGCTCGGCTCCCGGCGGAAAGAGCTTCACGGCGGCTCAGTATATGGAAAACCGCGGCAAGATCTTCGCCTGCGACCTTTACGACCACAAGCTCAAGCTAATAAATGACGGCGCTAAAAGGCTTGGGATAAGTATTGTCCACACCTCTATCCGCGACGGCGCGAACGGTTCTCCGCTCCCGCTTGCCGACAAGATACTTTGCGATGTGCCGTGCAGCGGCTTGGGAATACTTTCCCGCAAGCCCGAGATAAGGTACAAGGACGATATAATAGACAACGACCTGCCCGCGCTGCAGTACAAGATACTATGCCGCAGCGCTGAAAACTTAGCGGTCGGCGGAAGGCTCGTGTATTCGACCTGTACGCTAAATCCCGCCGAAAATAACGAAAACGCCGCGCGTTTCCTGCGCGAGCATCCCGGCTTTGAGGGAGTAAAGCTCAGCCTTCCAAACGGCGTTGAGCGTATGACCGGCGAGCGGGAATATGAGATCACCCTTTCGCCGCACAAGGCTAATACAGACGGCTTTTACATAGCCGCGTTTACAAGGAGGGCGTAAAATGAACTCCTTGATAGATATAAAATCCCTTACCGCACAAGAGCTAAAAGCCTTCCTGACCGAAAACGGTTTCAAGCCGTTCAGGGCAAAGCAGGTCGCGGATTGGCTCCAAAAAGGCGTTGCATCCTTTGACGAGATGAAAAATATCCCGTCCGATCTGAGGGATTTTTTAAAAACAAGATGTTACATTTCTGTTGCATATATTGAAAAAAAACTCAAATCAAGGTATGATAAAACAGTGAAGTACCTTTTTGCGCTTTGCGACGGCGAATACGTCGAAAGCGTGGTTATGAGCTATAAACACGGCTGGTCTATGTGCATATCCACCCAGGTGGGATGCAAGATGGGCTGTACCTTTTGCGCAACGGGAAAAAGCGGATTTTCGCGCGATCTTACAGCGTCAGAAATGCTCGCTCAGATAGAAGCGGCACAGAAGGATCTTGATATCAGGATATCGAACGTAGTATTAATGGGTATGGGCGAGCCGCTCGATAACTTTGACAACGTTGTACGGTTTCTAACGATCGTGACCTCGGAGCAAAGCCTCAACATCGGCGCGCGTCACATAACGCTCTCGACCTGCGGTATCGTGCCTAAGATCTACGAGCTCGCGAAGCTAAAGCTGCAGATCAACCTCGCGGTGTCGCTTCACGCTCCGAATGATGAGATAAGGCAGCGGACGATGCCCGTGGCAAAGGCGTACCCTATGGATACGCTCTTAAAAGCGTGCAGGGATTATTTTGATGCGACAGGCAGACGCGTAACCTTTGAATACGCGCTGATCAGCGGCGTAAACGACAGCGATAAATGCGCAAGCGAGCTCGCGCAAAAGCTCAAAGGGCTCAACTGCCACGTGAATCTTATACCCGTAAACTCGGTCGAGGGCACGGGCTACACCAAAAGCGATATAAATAGACAGCAGTCTTTTGTAGATATATTGACCGCAAACGGCACAGCCGCAACGGTAAGAAGAACGCTGGGCAGCGACATAAACGCTTCCTGCGGTCAACTAAAAAGAAATCAATCAAGTAAGGAGGATAAATAACTTGGAAGTATTCAGCAAAAGCGATATCGGGCTTGTCCGAACACAAAACCAGGATGATTTTCGCTTCGGAGTTATTTCTCCAAGCTGTGTATGGGCAGTGGTATGCGACGGTATGGGAGGCGCCAATGGCGGCAACATAGCCAGCGCTACCGCGGCGGAGTACATCAGCACCAAAATTACCGACTTATATAAGGACGATATGACAAAGGAGCAGATCGGTGAACTGATGGCGGAGATCGTTATGAACGCTAATCTCCAGATCTTTGAGCTCGCCTCAAAGGACCCCGAGCTCACCGGAATGGGAACGACCTGCGAGTTTGTCTTTGTAAAGGATACCACCGTTCACGTCGTTCACGTAGGCGACAGCCGGACATACGCTATCCGCGGGGGCAAGATCAAACAGCTTACCGAGGATCATTCCGTAGTTCAGGAAATGGTACGCCGCGGAGAATTGACCTACGATCAGGCTCAAAATCATCCAAATAAGAATTTCATCACAAGGGCGCTGGGCATCAAGCCCTCCGTAAGGCTCGACTACATAGAGGCCAACTTTATTTACGGAGACGTGCTTTTGATTTGCACAGACGGACTTTCAAACTGTGTGTCCACAGGCGATATGGTAAAGATTTGCCACGAAAACCGCGGCGACAGTCTTATCAACAAGCTTGTAGACTGCGCAAAAGAGGGCGGCGGACAGGACAATATCACCGCCACCGTGATTTACTGAGAAAGGGAGGCTTAGGTTATGGATAAATATATCGGCAAGCGGCTTGACGGACGTTACGAGATCCACGAGCTCATCGGCGTAGGCGGTATGGCTAATGTGTACCGCTGTAACGACACCGTAGATGACAGAGAAGTCGCTATCAAAATATTAAAGGACGAATATCTCAACAACGAGGAGTTTATTCGCCGCTTCAAAAACGAGTCAAAGGCGATCGCCATGCTTTCACATCCCAACATCGTAAAGGTGTATGATGTAAGCTTCGGCGATATGATCCAGTATATCGTAATGGAATACATTGACGGTATCACGCTTAAAGAATATATAGAGAGCCAGGGGATAATCGAGTGGAAGGACGTTATCCACCTCACTACCCAGGTGCTCAAGGCACTCCAGCACGCGCACGAGAGCGGTATCGTTCACCGCGACATCAAGCCGCAGAACATTATGCTTTTACAGGACGGCACCATCAAGGTGACGGACTTCGGTATCGCCAGATTTTCCGACAAGGCGACCCGTACGATGACCGATCAGGCTATCGGTTCGGTACATTATATCGCGCCCGAGCAGGCAAGGGGCTCCGTTACCGACGGCAAGACCGACATCTACTCGGTCGGCGTTATGCTTTATGAGATGCTCACGGGCAGACTTCCGTTTGACGGAGACAGCGCCGTAACAGTCGCGCTTATGCAGCTCCAGTCAACGCCTAAGCGCCCGCGTGAGATCAACCCCGGTATCCCCGTCGGACTTGAGCAGATCACCATCCGCGCAATGCAAAAGCAGCCCGAGGACCGCTACGCTTCAGCGGCTGAAATGCTCAGCGACCTCGAGCGTTTCAGACTCAACCCCTCCATCGTATTTGATTATGGCAATAACTTTATTGACCGCCAGCCCACAAAGCACGTTGACCTAAAGCGTGATAAGGACGAGGGCAACAAGGTCGACAAAAAGAATGTAGATATGCCCGAGCCCGAATACGCCTACGATGAAGAGCCCATCAAGGAGCACAAGCCCATTTTCCACGTTATGAAGGGCGTTATCATCGCCTCGATTATTATGGTTCTTGTCTTTGCCGGAATAGCTATTTTCCAGGCGCTGAATTCAGGCCAGGCAAAGGATGTTGACGTACCCAACTACATCGGCAAAACTCTTGTCGAGGTAAAAGAGAACAACCCCAACGAATTCCAGTTTGATATAAAAAGTAAATTTGTAGAAGGACAGGAGCTCGGAGTTATTATCGACCAAGAGCCCGAGGCGGGTTCAATGAAGGTCAAATCCGGTTCGACTGTCAAGCTGACCGTCAACGGTACCGACACCGAGATAGCGGTTCCCTTTATTCAGAATCTCAGCGAAAACGACGCCATCAAAACGCTTAAGGAAAAAAGCCTTATTCCTCAGATCGTTTACGTTGAAAACTCAAAGACCCCCAAGGGCTACACCATAGATTCGTTCCCGACTGCCGGAGCAAAAGCAACGATCGGTTCAACGGTTTGTGTTTATATCGCGAACGGCGAGCGCGCGGGCGTAGTTAATATCCCCGCGGTGCTCGGCAAGGATGAATCAGAGGCAAAATCTTCCCTTGAAGAGCTCGGACTTACGGTAGAGACCGTTTATGACGACGAGAGCAAGGCGGCAAAGGATACCGTAATCAGCTCCTCGCCGCTTCCTTACGGCAAGGTTGAAAAAGGCACTGTAGTGACCCTGACGGTAAGCTCGGGCAAGGGCGACAAACGCACGGTAGAGGTCATTGTTGACCTTCCGCCTAACCTCAGCAAATCTGTCGAAATGACCGTTATCGTTGACGGCGAGACAGACAGCACGATGTCAAGGACAGTTTCTCCCGGCAGCGGCAGCGTTACGCTTGACTTTGAGGGTTCAGGCAAAAAGTCGGTAGTTATTCAGCTTGACGGACAGGTTTATCGCGAGTATACGCTCGATTTCACCGTCGGTTCGGTCACAAACACCGTGGCGCATGATTATGTTGCTCCGACTGATCCGCCTACAGAGCCCGTAACAGAGCCTGTAACTTACGTTCCGCCTGAGACTCAGGTCACTGAGGCTCCGACCCAGGCGGTACCCGAAAATATCGATAATAATAATATGGTGACACCTTACTAAGGGGCTGTATGCAAAACTTACAGGGTATATTAATGAAATCGCTCGGCGGATTTTACTACGTCCGCTGCGAAGATAAAGAATATGAATGCAAGGCACGGGGAAGCTTCCGAAAAAAAGGGAGCTCCCCCGTTGCGGGCGACAGGGTAGAGATATCCATCCCCGACGACGGCTATTGCGCAATAGAAAAGATCCTTGAGCGAAAAAACAAGCTAAAGCGTCCGGCGCTTGCCAACATCGACGCGCTTGTTATCGTCTGTTCAACGGTCGATCCGCTGCCGAATTTTACAGTTATCGACAAGATGACCGCGGCTGCGGTAAATAACGATATGACGCCCGTTTTGGCGGTGTCAAAAAACGATATAAAAAACGGTGACGAGGTCTGTGAGATCTACCGCAAAAGCGGGATAAAGGTTTTTCAGTGCTCGCCCGACGACCAAAGCGAGGTCGATTCTCTCAGAGATTTTCTCAGGGGCAAGGTCTCGGCGTTTACCGGCAACAGCGGAGTCGGCAAGTCCACTCTACTCAATATGCTGTTCCCGTCGCTCGAGCTCGCCACGGGGCAAATCAGCGAGAAGTTAGGCAGAGGCAGACACACCACAAGGGTGGTCGAGCTCTTTGAGCTTGACGGCTGTTTTGTCGCCGACACACCGGGATTTTCCACGGTAGACCTCCAGCGGTACGAAATGATAGACAAGGAGCAGCTTCAATACTGCTTCCCCGAATTTGAAAAATACCTCGGTCAGTGCCAATTCACCTCTTGCTCGCACACCTGCGAAAAGGGCTGCAAGATCCTCGAGGCGGTACAATCCGGCGAGATACCATCATCGCGCCACAAAAGCTATGTGCAGATGTACAACGAGGTCAAGGATATAAAGCACTGGCAGATAAAGTGATATATGAAATGTTTGATCATCGCGGGCGCTCCCGATTATGATATCGACCTCATAAAGGAGCAGTCCGAAAACAACGATTTGATAATTTGCGCCGACAAGGGCTATTCCTACGCGAAAAGCGCGGGGGTAAAGCCCGATATAGTTATCGGCGATTTTGATTCCTTCACCGGTACGGTCAGCGGAGATTTTGAGATTCTCAGGTTCAATACCGACAAGGATTATACCGACACGCATATCTGCGTCGACAAGGCTCTTGAAAAGGGCTGTAAGGAGATCACCATCGTCTCCGCGATCGGCGGCAGGCTTGACCACACGCTCGGAAATCTCTGCCTGCTCGGCTACATAGCCGACAAGGGCGGCAGGGGAGTTTTGCTCTCAAATAAAGAGAGGGTAGAGCTGTTAACGCAGGGCGTGACCGAGTTTTGCGGAATGGATACTCTTACCTTCTCAGTCGTTCCGTTCGGCTGTGAAAGCGCCGTGCTCTCGATCAAGGGAGCAAAATACTGTGTTGATGATTTTGATATGAAGTGCTGTCCGCCGATGGGTGTTTCGAATATATTTGATTCGGATAAATGCGCGATAGATATCAAAAGCGGCAGGGCGCTTGTTATAATAAACCTGAATAATGAATTTTTATAAGAGAAAAAAGGTAACAAAATAAATATTTTTCGGCCACCACAGTATCTTGTGGATAAACCGGATTTTTATGAATATTCATCAAAATATTACATTGAATTCTGTTAGTGTTGACTGACGTCAGCGCTCCGTCAATAACAAAACTGTAATTAAAATGACACTTAATAATCTTGAAAAGAATAATAAGTGTGTGATATAATTCTTTATAGAAAAAAAGAAAATTGTAAAAATATGAAGTTTGAATAACGGAAGTTTTAATTTGGAGTGAGCATAGTATGTCATTATGTATGGGATGTATGCAGGAGAAGGGCAGCAGTGTGATCTGTCCTCACTGCGGTTTTGATAATTCCGAAAAGCAACAGGCGCCGTTTTTACCCTACGGCACTGTTTTAATGAATCGATATATAGTCGGAGCCGGTATTGATAATAACGGCGAGTGCACACGCTACCTCTGCTTTGACAAGCAGACTAACGAAGTGCTTATTGTCTGCGAGTTTTTGCCGATCGGTCTGTTCAGCAGGGGCGATGGCGAAAAGAACGTTAAGGTCAATTACGAAAACCGCAACAACTTTAATAAGCTCAAAGACGATTTTATAAATTACTACAAAACCCTTTTGGAGCTGAGGGAGCTTTCCGCTCTGCTCAATATCCATAATATATTTGAAGAAAACAACACGGCTTATGTTATTGAAGAAAACGAGGATCTGATCCCCTTTGAGGAGTATGTCCAGCGCAGTAACGGCAGCCTTGAATGGGATATTGCAAGACCCCTCTTTATGCCGGTCATCTCGGCGCTTGAGGCTCTCCACAAAAGGGGAGTGGGTCACTACGCTATCTCGCCTAAGAATATGTTCATCACCGCCTCGGGCAAGATCAAGATCAGCGGTTTCGCTACCGAAAACGAGCGCAAGCGCGGTACTCCGCTTAAATCTCAGCTTTTCTCGGGCGCGGCTGCTCCCGAGCAGTACGAAAAGAATTTCCCGCTTGACGATATCACCGATATCTACGGCTTTTGCGCTACGCTGTTCTTCGCGCTGACAGGCAATATGCCCAAGAGCGCTCCCGAAAGACTAAAGGACAGCCGCCTGCTTATGAGCACCAACACCGTAAAAAGGCTTCCGCCTCATGTTGTTTCGGCGCTGGCTAACGGTCTTCAGGTAGAAAGAGAAAACCGTATCACCGATTTTGACGAGCTCCGCTCTCAGCTTTCGGTCGCGCATACCGCAAAGGCTATCCAGGACGAGATCTCGCGCACCGCAAGTATGAATATTTCTAAAAACGGTGACGATCAAAAGAACAAAAACGGTATGTCTCCCGCGACGATCGCGATTATTTCCGCGGTAATAACGGCAGTCATTCTTGCCATAATCTTTTCGATACTTCTGATGAACGGCTGCAATCCCGCAAAGAGCTTGTTCGGCGGCGATCAAGTCGCTACCGTTGAATCTACAGCGAGCACTGAGTGGACAGGTCCCACGATCCCCAACTATGTCGGCAAAACCTATGATCAGGTTATGAAAGAGACAGAGGGCAAGGATATCACAATCTTCCGCAACTATGCGGACGAGTACAGCGATGATTACAAAGAGGGCATCGTAATGGCGCAAAGCCCCGAGGCAGGTTCAAAAATCACCCAGCCCGATAATGTCATTGTCAGCATTACCGTAAGCAAGGGTCCGAAGATGCGCGAGCTTCCCGCTGTTGAGGGATTGACGCTCGACCAGGCTTCCCAGGCTATCGGCGACCAGGGACTCCTCGCCACTGCGGAATATCAGTACAGCGATAAATATGCCGACGGCAGAGTTATCGGCTACAAAAACCAGCAAAAGGGCGATACCGTTGAGTTTGGTACAAATGTGACGATCATCGTCAGCAAGGGTACAGAGCCCAAAAATAGCAGCAACAACTGATATATAAAAATATAAAGCTAACTCATGATACAGTGGGTTAGCTTTTTTGTTTGAGAATTTATATTATATATGTCAAATTACGTTGCATTTGCAACTGAAATATAATTCTATATGATGTATAATAGCATTAAGGTAAGCGAATGACTTACCGACAATTATGCTATTCCTTCTATAACCCAATATACCCCCTAAAACAACCGAGTTCAACTCGGTTGTTTTTCCTTTGTCGCGGCGGCGACACCGCAGTCCGCCTTTTTTAACGTTTGATATTATTCTTACGCTTGATTAACGGCGGGTCAGAACTTTATTTTTTATTAAGCTTTTTTTCGGCTGGAGATACCTAACTTTTTAGTCCTTTTTTATTTTATTTATAATCAACAAAAACTAT
>JBGULZ010000327.1:0-12258 GCA_045116595.1 Ruminococcus sp.
ACAGGAGCAAAACGATCCCGGGGCTTCCGGCTCCGATAAGACCGACAAATCAAGCGGATCCGCCGACGCTGAGATCCCGCAATCTCAACCTGATGAAAACACAAATTACGTCCGCGAGGACAAGGTATCGTTCAAAAACGGGATCCACGTCAACAGCAAGGACGGCGACCGCGTCCATATCTCATACAAGGAGGGCGTTAATGTCGATAGCAAAGACGGCAATAAAGTCCACGTCGGCTGGGACGGCGTCCACGTTGAAGAACACGGCAAAAACCGCGTTTACACCGACGAAAACGGTCACATTATGGTTGATGAAGAACTGAAAAACAAACACACCAAAAGCCCTGCCCACAGGTTTTTTCTGGGATTTCCGTTTTGGGCGATCGCGCTTGCGGTTTTCCTTGCATGGGGCTTTAGCGGTATGTACTTCGGTTGGGCGCTGAGCTGGGTGGCGTTATTCAGCATTCCTCTGTATTACTCGCTGGTCGACGCTATCTTTACGCGCAATCCAAGTCACTTCGCGTTTCCCGTGCTATGCGCCGCTATGTATATCATATCCGGATACTTTAATATCTGCGGCGGCTGGCGGTTCGGTTGGATAGTGTTCCTCACTATCCCGTTCTATTACATAATCTGCAATTTGATAAAGCCTAACAAAGAATAAGCAAAGATAAAGCACCCCGACTCACAATTGTGAATCGGGGTGAATTATTTTTCATTCAGCTTTGCGAAGCCAAATTTAGCTGCCGCAACGCGGCAATTTAGCTCCGAAGGAATTTAGCTGCGCGAAAGCGCAATTTAGCTTATTAGTTCCAGTTGAGCGTATCGCTGTAAACGTTGATATAATCCTGAGCAGAGCGCTCCCAGCTGTTGTCGCTCATCATAGCGCGCCACATAAGCTGATGCCAGCCCTGATCGTCCTGGATGCCCCAGAGAGCGCGGCGGATAGCGTGCTGCATATCGGCTGTGTAGTAGTTCTTGAATGTGAAGCCGTTGCCGTAGTTGTCTGCAGAATCGAATACAGAATCCTTGAGTCCGCCTACCTCGCGAACTACGGGGATAGTACCGTAACGCAGAGCGATCATCTGAGCAAGACCGCAGGGCTCCTGAGCCGAAGGCATAAGGAAGATATCCGCGCCGGAATAGATCTTACGCGCAAGCTCGGGAACAAAGCCGTGACAGAAGATGAGTCTGCCCGGGTATTTCGCCTGCATATAGTTGAAGAAGTCCTCATACTCCTTATCGCCCGAGCCGAGAATTACAAACTGCATATTCTCGGTGTTCATAAGCTCTTCAAGACCCATACGGACAAGGTCAAGTCCCTTGTGAGAAACAAGACGTGTGACCATAGCGACAAGCGGGATGCTCCAGTTTACTTCGAGAGTGAGTCTTTCCTGAAGCGCGCGCTTACACTCGCCCTTACCGCTCATATCCTCTTTGGTGTAGTTGCAGTAGATCTGATAGTCGGTGGCGGGGTCATAGCTTGCGAGGTCGATACCGTTCTTGATACCGCAGAGCTTGTAGTGACGAAGGTTGAGCTCGTCATGGAGACCCCAGCTGTACCACGGGTCTTTGATCTCTGCCGCGTAGGACGGAGATACGGTCGAAACTCTGGTAGATGTCTCGATAGCGCCCTTCATCATATTGAGCTTGCCGTTCATCTCGAGGATCTTGGTCTCGCTCGCGGGAATACCTACGCACTCGGTGTTAACTTCCCAACCGTACTCACCCTGATACTGGATGTTGTGGATGGTGAACAGGCTCTTGATGTTGTAATACCAAGGTCTGTGCGAATAGAACAGATAATAGTATACGGGAACAAGCGCTGTCTGCCAGTCGTTCGCGTGAATGATGTCGGGATGGAAGTCGATATACGGAAGCATCTCAAGGATAGCGCGCGAGAAGAAAGCAAATCTCTCGGCGTCGTCATAGTGACCGTAAAGAGTTCCGCGCTTGAAGTAGTACTCGTTGTCGATAAAGTAGTATGTGCAGTCATTCCAGCGAGCCCAGAAGAGTCCGCAGTACTGATGACGCCAAGCAACGGGAACTGTAAAGTTTGTGATGAAATTCAGCTGATTTTTCAGATCCTGCGGAATCGTGCCGTAAAGCGGAACAACGATTCTGCAGTCCTGGCCTTTTCTGCAAAGTGTGTGCGGAAGGCTGCCCGCAACATCGGCAAGTCCGCCGCTGCCGCAGAACGGATTAGCCTCGGACGCACAATATAGTATTCTCATTTTATTTTCCTCCTAAACTCACACTGTTATACAACAGATTTTTTAGCTATATAAATCGGATATGAGTCAAAGCCCATCAGCGAACGCTCGTCCTTAACGGTAACGTCCTTGTCTATGATGACATAGTTAAGCTTTGTATCCTTGCCGATTTTTGAATCCTGCATAATAATGCAGTTTGTAAGCTTTGCGCCCTTGCCGACATAAACGCCCTTTGAGATAACGCAGTTTTCAACCTCTCCGTCGATAACGCAGCCTTGAGCGATGATGGAGTTCTTAACTCTGCTGTCGAGTCCGTAACGCGAGGGAGCGTCGTCCCTTACCTTTGTATAGATAGGACGCTTGGGATTGAACAGAGCGTCTCTTACCTCTTTCTTCATCAAGTCCATATTGAAGTCAAAGTAGGAGTTGACCGAGGAAATGATCGCGGTGTAGCCCTTGTTCTCAAAAGCGTAGATCTTGTATTTTGAAAGTGATGTCTGGATATGGCGCTTCGCGTCGAGCTGGTTAAGGCTGAGCGCGTTGCGGATCTCATCCATCAGCACGGATTTTTTGATAAGCATTGAGCCGTAAACCAGATTGACCTCATCCTCGACCATTCCGGGAGCGATGCGTATCTGAGTTACCTTGCCGTCGTCGTCGGTCTTGACCGAGAGAGGACTTAAATAGCCCTCGGGCACAGCGCCTTTTTTGTAGATCAAGGTGACGTCCGCGTCGTGCTTTGAGTGGAAATCGAACAGAGCGTTGTAGTCAAAGTTCGTTACAACGTTGCCGGGAGAGATAAGCACATACTCCTCGCGGCAGTGGTCGATATATCCGTGCATATTATAGATAGTTTCAATAAGATTTGAAAAGCTCTTTCCGTTGTACGGGGTGAGCAGAGTAAGGTTGCTCCTTCTCTTTGAAAGGTCGTACGCGCTGCCCGAGCCCACATGGTCGGTAAGCGACAGGAAATTGCTCTTTGCGATGATTCCGACGTTATTTACACCGGAATTTGACATATTTGAAAGCACAAAGTCGATCAGCCTGTATTTGCCGCCGATGGGGATGCTTGCAACCGTACGCGAAGCGGAAAGCTCAGGGATCTTGTGGCTCATTGTGTCTGCAAAAACCAGACCGAGT
Organism: Ruminococcus sp.; assembly: GCA_045116595.1. Classification (GTDB taxonomy): domain Bacteria; phylum Bacillota; class Clostridia; order Oscillospirales; family Acutalibacteraceae; genus Ruminococcoides. The sequence goes on from JBGULZ010000327.1 coordinate 3,354, forward strand.
ACATCATTACTTCTCATTACCTGAAACCTCCTCGCTGTCTATCATTTCTTTTGCTTTAACAACCGCGCCCTCGGCTATAACGGTGTTCTCACCGATAACCGCGATGCCCCAGTTGTCGCGATCCTCGACCTCTTCGGGTCTTTGACCGATCTTTGCGTTTTTGCCGATAACCGTATTCTCGGCAACAATAGCAAACTGAACGTTAGCTCCGTCCTCGATCACCGCGCCGGGCATAATGATCGAAGAGTTGATAGTCGCGCCCTTGCCGACCGTAACACCTGAGAAAAGAATAGAAAACTCAAGGTTACCCTCTACGTTACAACCGTCGGCTACAAGCGAATTTTGGATGTTAGCGTCGGGAGAAACATAATGGGGCGGCATCATGGGATTGCGCGAATAAATGTCTTTAAGGTCGAGCGTTACATTGGGATCGAGCAAATCCATATTTGCCTCCCAAAGGCTGTCGATGGTTCCTACATCCTTCCAGTAACCCTCAAACGGATAGGCGTACATCCTCTCGCCCGCGTTGAGCATAGCGGGAAGAACGTTCTTGCCGAAATCGTGGTCTGAATCCTCGAGCTCGGCGTCCTCTGTTAAGTACTTTCTGAGCTCTTTCCAGCTGAAGATGTAGATACCCATTGAAGCGTTCGTGCTCTTGGGATGCTCCGGCTTTTCGTCGAACTCATAGATCTCGCCGTCCTCATAGGTGTTGAGGATACCGAATCTTGACGCCTCCTCCAGTGATACGTCAATTACCGCAATTGTGCACGCCGCGTTCTTTTCCTTGTGATACTCGAGCATTTTATTGTAGTCCATCTTGTAGATGTGGTCGCCCGAAAGGATCACAACATAGTCGGGATCATAGCGCTCGATATAGTTGATATTCTGATAGATAGCGTTAGCTGTACCCGAATACCAGTCTGCGCCCTGAATAGCCTGATACGGGCTCAGGCAGTTGACGCCCGAGTGCATTCCGTCCAGATCCCACGGCTGGCCGTTACCAATGTACTCGTTCAACACAAGCGGCTGGTACTGGGTAAGGATACCAACAGCCTCTACGCCCGAATTAACGCAGTTTGAAAGCGGAAAGTCAATGATACGGTACTTTCCTCCAAACGGCACAGCGGGCTTGGCAAGCTTCTTGGTAAGTACGCCGAGGCGCGAGCCCTGGCCGCCGGCAAGCAGCATTGCCACTACTTCCTGTTTTGGGAACATTTGCATGCAAATACCTCCAATATAATAAATTTATTCTTTCTGTATTTATTCAGAGATCTCAGTCATATTACCGTATTGCTGCCTGCACTTTAGGTAGATCACACCCATTGGCGGCAGGGTAAGAGAAAGCCCCTGATTACATCCGTGGATCTTCATAAGATCGGGTTCAAGACCCATTCCGTTGGTTACTCCCGAACCGCCGAACTCAATGGCGTCGGAGTTGAACACCTCGTCGTAAATGCCGCATACCGGCACGCCGATCGAGTATTTTTCGTGCTTGATCGGTCTGAAATTGCAGACCGCGATGATCTCGTTACCGCTCTCGTCGGTACGCTTGAACGCGATAACGCTGTTTGTGTAGTCGTCGTGATGGATCCAGTCAAAGCCCTTCCAGATAGTGTCGCGCTCATAAAACGGCCTGTTGTCAACATAAAACTTGTTGAGCGTTCTGAAAAAGACCTGAAGCTGGGCGTGGTTTTTGCTGTCGAGGAACTCCCAGTCAACGATGCCGTCAACATCCCATTCCTCAAGCTGACCGATCTCGGTGCCCATAAAGATGAGCTTTTTGCCGGGATGCGCGAACATATAGGTGATGAACGCCCTTAGTCCCGCGAGCCTGTCGCCGTCGTTGCCGGGCATTTTGCTCAGTATCGAGCCCTTGCCGGGCGACACCTCGTCGTGAGATACCGGCAGGACAAAATGCTCGGAAAACGCGTAGAAAAAGCTGAACGTCAGGTTGTCGTGGTTGAACGGTCTCCACTGCGGATCGAGCGTCATATAATTGAGCATATCGTTCATCCAGCCGCGGTTCCACTTGTAGTCAAAGCCCAATCCGCCGTTTTCGAGCTTATGGGTGAGCTTCGGCCAAGAGGTGGTTTCCTCAGCGAACATAAGCGAGCCCTCGCAGAACATATGGACAGCCGTGTTGAGGCGTTTTATAAAGTCGATAGCCTCTAAGTTCTCTTTGCCGCCGAACTTATTGGGCTCCCACTCGCCCTTTTCCTTGCCGTAGTCAAGGTAGAGCATTGACGACAGCGCGCCGACGCGCAGGCCGTCGATGTGGTAGGTTTTTATCCAGAAAACCGCGCAGGAAACCAAAAAGCTGATAACCTCGGGCTTTGTGAAATCAAACAGGCAGGTATCCCATGACGGACGCTCGCCGAGCTTGGGATCCTCGCTCTCAAAGAGCGGAGTTCCGTCAAAACGCTCCAGCGCGTAGCTGTCCTTGGGGAAGTTCGAGGGCACCCAGTCCATAATAACGCCGATGTTCGCCTGATGGAGCTTGTCGATCAAAACCATAAGCTCCTGCGCAGTACCGAAGCGCGAGGTAGCGGCGTAGTAGCCAGTAGTCTGGAAGCCCCAGCTGGGGTCGAACGGGTGCTCCATAAGCGGCATAAACTGAACGTGGGTGTAGTGCATATCCTTTAGGTACGCCACAAGCTCGTCCGCAAGCTGGAGGTAGGTGTAAAAGCTTCCGTCCTCGTTGCGCTTCCAAGAGCCCGCGTGAACCTCGTAAATGTTCATCGGAGCCTTCAGCGAATCCGTTGTCCTTCTGCGCTCGAGCCACTCGCCGTCCTGCCAGTCGTAACCCGAAAGGTCGGAGACGATCGACGCGTTGTCGGGGCGAAGCTCGGCATAAAACGCGAAGGGATCGGATTTCATAATTTTTTCAAACCAAGGGGTCTCGATACAGTATTTGTAGGATTCTCCTTTGAGGTCTCCCTCGATAAAGAGCTCCCAAATACCGTCCTCGGTCTTGCTCATATGGTCATTGCTTTTGTTCCAGTTGTTAAAGCTGCCCACCACCGAAACGCTTAGGGCGTTCGGCGCCCATACTCTGAAGCACGCGCCCGTTTTTCCGTTGCGGCTTTCGAGGTGAGCTCCGAAGTATTCATAGGCAGTCGCGGCGTCGCCCTCAAAAAAACGCTTAGGCATACTGCGGTCATCATTGAAGCTGTAATTCATAAATCCAACTCCTAAAGCCAAATTCAATCAAACGCCGGTTTGGCGTTAAAAATCTATTCGAACATACTGATATCGTCTCTGATAATGCCCTTTAACATCTATTGCGCCGATGTCCGGATCAAAGCATTTTATCAGATTTTATTATAATACATATATCTAATATATATCATACCAAAATTTTATAGTAATTTCAAGCAAATTCAAAAATTTTCAAACTAATTTTTAGTGTATTTTTTATAAAAAATAACCAAAAAAACACGACTATTATTACATAATAGAATAATAATCGTGTGATACTCTATTGTTCTGAGCCTTTCCGTATTGTTTTGAGCATTTTCGCGGCAACGATCCAACATCTCCCTGACGGTTGTAGGGGCGTTCATTGCACGCCCGCAAGATTTATACAACGTTGGCTGTTACCCGCGGGCGTCCGTAGCCGGACGGCAACCTTTTTGTCGCTTTGCGACATTTCCCCTGACAGGGGAATTTCACTGCTCGCCCCTACATTTTTGAATTATATTTTATGCTTTCTTCTTAAACTCGGTTATCTTGCCCGCCGCGAATTTTTGTATCTCCGTCGCGTCGAGGATATCAACATTTTTATCGTTGTTTACATCGGCAACCGCGAGCTGTTCCTCGGTGAGATCCGCCTTGCCGGCAGAATGCTTTTGAGCAAGCGTCGCGTCAAGGATGTCGACAGAGTTGTCGCCGTTGATGTCGCCGATGACCACCGGAACGATCTCCTCAAACGGGATCTCGTTTTCGTTAGCGTAGCGTTCAGCCTCACTGCCCTTAACACCCGCGATGACAAGGTTCGGGTTCTTTACGACATCTTCGATCGTCTCATCAAAGCCGTAGCCGATACCTCCCGGCCAGATTTGGGTCACTGTCACAGGGATCTCGACCCTTGTCAGTCCGTTCAAATCCCAGAAGGCATTCATACCTATCCCCCAAAGCGAGGCGGGGAATTTGATATCGGTTATCATATCGTGATCCCACATACCCGAAAAAGCTCCCGCGGCGACCGTGGCGGTTCCGTCCTTGATTTCGAGAGTGAACGGTTCTTCGGCGTGTCCTTTGTAGCCGAGCAGCACCTTATTCGCGTAAACCGCGCCATCGGGCTGAGCATTCATCCAGCCTGTGCCTCCGAACGCGCCTGCGCCGACATCATACAACGAATCGGGAAAGACAAAATCATCGAGCTTTTCGCAACCCTCAAAGGCAAACGGTCCGACGCTCTCCAAGCACTCGGGCAGGTCGATGCTTTCAAGCGATGTACAGTTCCTGAACGCTCCGCCGCCGATCTGCTTGACATTCTCTGACATCGTCACGGTTTTCAGGCTCGTGCAGTCCGGGAAAACCATCATTCCGATCTGCGTCACGCTGTCGGGGATAACTACGCTCTCGATATCCAAGCCGCTGAAATTAAATGAGCGCAGCCAGGTAACGCCGTCCTCTATCACAAGGTTTTTGACCTCAAAACCGCTCCACGGCGCAGGATTTTCCTCATCATCATACGAAGCCGTAGCGCCGTTGCCGCTGATAGTGAGCGTCTTTGTTTCCGCGTCATAAACCCATGTGCAGTCGCCGGTTATTCCGGTTTCTGCCGCGCTGACAGTGAACGTAACGAACGTAAATACACTGAACACTAGAGTCAGGGAAAGCATTATGCTTATAAGCTTCTTCATAATTATCCTCCTCAATAAGCCAAAATATAACACCTGTATTTTACCATATCAAAGCAATTTCCGCAACCCAAAAATCCAAGTATATTTTTGTCAGGTTTGCACAATGGAATTGTATTTTTCGTAGGGGCGGTTTTAACCAACCCAAGGTTGATAACCAATCGTTTGACTCATAGCCCGCGGGTCGCTCAAGACGCGACCCCTGCAAAACAAAAAGTAAACCACACAAAGGAAAACCTCGCGTTAAGGCGACCGCAAGGTGATTCCCTTTTTAAGGGAAATGTCACGAAGTGACAAAAGGTTTGCCGACGTGCTAAGGTCGCCACTACAATGTAATCTATGTGTTTATTTGTAGCGGCGGGGTTATTCCCTTGATAAGGGAAATGTCGCGAAGCGACAAAAGGAATGCCGTTGTGCAAAGAATGCCCCCGCCTTAGATCAAAACTTTCCTAATGCTATAAAGTTTATTTGTTCGGTTAAGTTCTGCCAATACCGCTGACAGCCGCAAGGGCTGTCACTACAAAATGAAAAAGCCTCGGAAATTCCGAGACTTTTTATAATTATTATCTGTATCTTCTGCCGCCTTTGCCGCCCTTGTTGGGATTGCTGTAATGGCCGGCAGGTTTTTCATCGTTATAACGACCGGAATTATGCGTCTGATTCGATGACTGCTTCGCGGACTTTTCCTTTGAACCGTAGCCGTCGTCATAATCATCATTTGAGCGCCTTGCGACTCCCTTCCTCTGCGGGTCGGAGGTCTTTCCGATATTGCCCTCTTTGATTTTTTTGCGTCTGATGATCTTTGACACGATAAGGTAAATAAAGCCTGCTATACTGAGCAGTATGCAAATCGCTCCGGCGATAATGATCCAGTGGCCGTTATCCTTTTTGCTGGTATTCTTCTGGATAAACGCGAAATCGTCTCCGTCGCTTTCGGCCGTACCGGTATTCTTGAGCATATTGGCGATATCTCCCCAGTCGTTCTTGGAGAGCTCGTTGACGTCTACCTTTTTGTCGGTATCATAAAGCGCCGCTGTAGGAGCGGTACTCGCGGGAGGCTGATAGTTTTGACCGCCGCCGACGTAAACCTCATCCTGGTTGGAATAGCTGTTGCCGTCGCTGTCGTAATAAACATTGTTATTACTGCTGTTGCCGTTGCCGTTGTCGGTTTCATACGAGGATTGGTTGCCGCCGTCATAACCGCCGCCACCGCCGTCGACATAGCTTGATTGGCCGCCGTCATCGGGGATATAGGGAACGTCGCTCGATTGTCCGCCGCCCTGATCGCCTGGATCGGATTCGGGGATATAGGGAACATCGCTCGATTGTCCGCCGCCTTGTTCGCTGCTGCCGCCGCTTTCAGCGCTCGACTGACCGCCGGGATCGGGAGTTACCTCTCCGTCCTCGCCGGGAACAGCATAAACGCTGAATATACATACGCTGAAGCACATTATTGCCGCCAATAACGCCGCTATCGCTTTTGAATAGTTTCTTTTCATACAAATCACCTCTAAGATTTACTTTTGAGTTTTTTGTATTGTTCTTCCCCTGTATTGCCTATGTTATTCCGCGCTGCTTTCTGCGCCGCTTGCAGCGTCGCTGCTATCGGAATCTTCGCTGCTCTGCTCTGCCGCCTTTGTGGTTTCTACCGGCTCAAAGAACATCTTGGGATCGTACTTGTCAACAGCCGAGCTCTTCTCATAGTCGAGGCTTTCAGCGAGCTTTTTGAGGTAATCCTCAAAATCCTTCTCCTTAGCCTTGTGGAGAACGGTGTCGCGGCTTTCGGAAACATACTTTGCCGCGTCTGACTTGATATCCTTCTTGTATACGAGATAAACGCTTGCGTTGGGATCCTCGCCTACGGTAACGACCGCAGCCTTGCCGGGTGTGAGCTTATCATAAGCCGCCTTGATCTGCTCTCCCGCGGAGAAATCATCCTTGAACTCGATGTTATCCTTTGAGGGGCTTTCGGTAAGGCCGCTTTCCTTCATATACTCGGAAATAACATCGTCATATGACTTGCCTTCGTTGATCGATTTTGCGTATCCGTTGATCTGATCGTTGATCTTCTTCTTTTCCTCATCGCTCAGAGCAGCGCTTGTAGCCTGCTGCTCGCCCTCTGCCTGCTGTGAGTTGTAGAGGGGAACCGAGATGTAAGCATAATCAACGTAGTTATCCTGAACATACTTTACAAGCTCATCATCGGCAACCGCCTTGGGGCCTGCGGAAGAGTAAAGAAAATCAAACAAAGTCTCTTCGTTTTGAGGAGCGTCGGCAACTACATATGTGTAGCTGTCGAGCGAAACGCCGTACTTCTCCAATGAAGTCTTGGCGGCGGGCATCTGACCGTACATAGTCTGCTGGCCTACTTCCCATGAAGTTTTTGCCTGAGCCCTTGCCTCATCCATCTTAGCGGAATCGGTCGTCGCGCCCGTAGACTTCAACTCATTTTCAACAACGAGATACTGAAGGCACTGTTCCTCGGCCTTTTGCTTTATCCATGTGCGGGCGACCTCGGTATTGCCGTCGTCGTCTGTGATCTCCATATCGAGCCAGCTGTCGCTGGAGCTGTCATAATCCTCAAGCTCCTTAGCCTTTGTCTCGGCCTTTGAATAAGCTGATCTGAGCGCGCAGATATACACGCCGATTGCAAGCTCTTTTTCGCTTGTCTTGTAAGACCACTCAGGAGCGAAGCTGCAGCCCGAAACAAAAATTGCGCTTACAAGCATAACCACTGCCAAAAGCAGTGAGCTGATTTTGATTGCGGATCTCATGTTACTATACCATCCTTTAAACATTAATTTTAACTCAGCATTACCCATTTAAGGGTGCATACAATATGATTATACACAATTTTTTTGCCGATGTCTACATTTTATTAAAAATTTATCAAATTTTATCACTATATTTTAAAAATCCGCTTTAAAACCGCGACAGAATCCGCTCCGCCGGCGCATTTTACCGCCAAATACGGCTTTGTTCCGGCGCTGAGCGTTGCCTTTCCGTTGAGCGCGATGAGCAGATCGGCCACCGCGGGGGACTTGATCTCTTTGACATAAAGCAAAATAGCGCTGTCGTTTTGACGTATTTCGTAAACTCCCATAGAGTATGCCTTGTTGCGGATGAGAGCGATATCGATCAAGCCCTCGACCGACTCGGGGATCTCGCCGAAGCGGTCCTTGAGCTCGTTTTTGACGTCCTCGGCGTCGGCCTCCGTCCTTATATCGGCAATCCTGCGGTAAACATCGAGCCGCAGGGTCAGGCTCTCAACATAGTATTCGGGGATGTGCGCGTCGACCGAGATGTCGATAAGACAGTCGAGATCGGCGGTCTTTTGCTCCTCGCCTCTCTCCTCGCCCACAGCCTCAGCCAAAAGCTTTAGGTACATATCGTAGCCGACGCTCTCCATATGGCCGTGCTGCTGAGCGCCCATGATATTGCCGGCTCCGCGCAGCTCAAGGTCGCGCATTGCGATTTTGAAGCCGCTGCCGAACTCGGTGAATTCCCTGATCGCGGCGAGCCGCTTTTGCTGGATATCGGTCAGCACCTTGCTGCGCCTGAACGTGAAGTATGCGTAGGCGCGGCGGGCGCTTCTGCCGACTCGTCCGCGGAGCTGATGGAGCTGGGAAAGTCCCATACAGTCGGCGTTTTCAATGATAAGCGTGTTCGCGTTGGGCAAATCAACGCCCGTTTCGATTATGGTCGTGCAGACGAGTATATCGATCTCCTGCTCGAGCATCTGCCGCCATACCTCGGAAAGCTGCTGCTCGTTCATCTTGCCGTGCGCGATCGCGATTTTCGCGTCGGGGATCGCCTCGCGTATCCTGCGCGCGCAGCTCTCGATCGTTTCTACGTTATTATGCAGGTAAAAGACCTGACCGCCGCGGCGCATCTCGCGGCGAATTGCCTCGTAGATCACGGCGTTGTCGTGCTCCAAAACATAGGTCTGCACGGGCTGACGGTTAAGCGGAGCTTCCTCAATAACGCTCATATCGCGCAGTCCGCTCATCGCCATATTGAGCGTGCGCGGGATAGGGGTA
>JBGULZ010000328.1:0-5777 GCA_045116595.1 Ruminococcus sp.
AGTGGAAAAAATAAAAATTTTGCGAAAAACCCTTTACAAATCAAAATCAAGGTGATATAATCTAAACGTAAAATTGACGAATGGAGAAAAGCGTTATGTGAGCTCCATCGTTGATTGCTCAATTTTTTCAAAAGGTGGTAGAAAACAATGAAAAAGGTATCAGTTATTCTTGCTGCGCTTCTTCTTGTTGCTGTTTCCGTTGTTTCCGCTTTTGCTGCAGGCATCAATGACAGCGAGCAGAAGGTTCTCGACGAGTTGAAGACCAGTGTTAAGATGCAGGGCACCGATATGTATTTGCCCGATTCTTGCGTCAACCAGGCGGAGAACTTTTTTAACACTATCGACATGACTGCCGGTCAGGCAGATCAGATCCTCGCTGTTATCAAGGACGGCAAGGCTCAGCTCGAGGCTACAGGCGCTAAGAATATCGCTGACTGCACTATCGCTCAGAAGCAGCAGTTGATGGACACCCTCAAGAAGGTAATGGCTCCCGTAAACGGAACCGCTTCCTATGACAAGTCCACCAAAGAGGTCACCCTCAAGGACGAGAAGGGCGAGGTCATCTTCAAGGCTGTTCCTACTCTCGTTGCCAAGGACGGCAAGCCCGGCGTTGACACCGACGGCAAAAAGACCGACGGCGGCGTCATCAAGACCACAGGTGCTTCCGCTAACACCGTTGTTATGGTAGTTATCGGTGCGGCTGCTCTTGTTGCAATCGCGGGCTGCGTCTTCTTCGTAGTGAAGAAGAGAGGCTAATGTCTGAGCACAGAAGACACAGACACAATAAAAAAGCTGGTGGGAAGAGTTTTGCGGTTCTTCCCATTATCTTTTTTATAGGTATATTCACAGTATTGTATGTTGCGCTCACGCCGGCGTTCGGTCCTCTTGCTTCCGCGGTCGGCAGTCTTTTCTCCGATACGGAGAAGGATTATTCCACATCATACAAGAATATCTTTGTGCCTGTGATTGAGGAAACTACCTTCGCTGTCAGCGAGGAAAAAAAGCAGGAAACACCCCAGGAGACGACGCAGAAGACCGTGGACATCGAGGACGTCGTTTTTCCGAATTACGGCAATCAGTTCGGCGACATACGGATCCCCGACTGCGGCGTTGAGTGTCCTCTGTTCCTCGGCGACGGCGATATCGCGCTGCGCAACGGCGTTGGCGTCTACTACGGAAGCGGAATACCCGGCTACGGCAAGACTGTCCTTGTTGCCGGTCATAACAACACCTTCTTCAACGGACTTAAAAACGCCGCTCCCGGACAGGAGATATACATCCGTACCAGCTACGGCAATTTTGTCTATACGGTCAAGGAGACTGCGGTGAAGGATTTGCTTGACGTTACGGCGTACGATCTCGCCGCGGATCAGGAAAGCCTGATATTGTATACCTGCTATCCGTTCGATGAAATCGGTCTTACCTCACAAAGATTTTTTGTCTATGCCGACTATACGTCCGGCGTGGTGATCGACAAGGATACAGAATAAGGAGAATCAATTTCTATGAGCAAAAAACCAACGTCCAGCAGGATCAGAGAAGTTGTTTTCGGCATTCTGTCTTTTTTTCTGTCCTTGCTTTTTACGATGTTTTCCTTCAGCCTTGTCATTGGCTCCACCGTCCTGAACAAGAACGCGTGGATCGACTCCATGAACCGCTGCGGTTACTTCAATGACAAGACCACCGAGGCGCGTAACAAGCTGAGGGATCTCACCTACGCGAGCGGCTTGAAGGAGGACTTCTTTGACGGCGTAGTTGATGAGATAATGGTGACGGAGGATACCTATAATTATATTGAAGGGTATTTTGAGGGAACCACAACGGTCGTTGACGGTACCGCCTTCCGGCAGAAGATATCCGTCGCGCTGGACGATTACATAAAGGAAACCGGCCAAAAGGCTTCGGCGGAGCAGGTGAGCGAGCTTGTCAAGCAGGCGGAGCATGTTTACACCGCAACCGTATCGTTTGTCGGCATCGGCGCGATTTCCGTCTATTTTCTGGCGGCAAAAAAGGCTTTGCCTTTCGTTCTGGCAGGCGTCATAATTCTTGCGCTGGGTCTGATTGCCGTGCTGTTTTTCTGCAATAAATGGAAGCACCGCGCGATGAAATTCTATTATTACGCGACCGCAGGCGCGTTTCTGGCTAACTTCGCGCTTGCACTCTTTATGACGGTCAACAAGGGAGCGAAAAACATCAATCTTGAGTATCGCTCCGTATATAACTTCGTGGTCAGCTTTGTCAACAGCGTCAACGTGATGTTCTGGATCTGTACAGCGTTGTTCCTGTTGCTTTCAGTCGCCCTGTTTTTTGTTTACCGTCGGTTGTTTTATAAAGCCTCCAAAAAGAGCAGCACTTAAAGCTGCTCTTTTTTTGCGCATTATTTCACAGGATTGTTTGGAATTGAATACACATTGCGTTGGGGAAAACAGGTAAATTTGTTGATTCCCATAAAAAACAGTTGGAGAAAAGTTTTTTTTGCGGTTTGACTTGATTATTGAGTGAGAATAGTGTATCATATGCAAAGATAAGCGGAAAACGGACTGTGAATTGTCCCTGCGACCATGATAAGGTAGGTAGTAAAATGGAACAAAAAGATGAAGTTGTTATTTCCCTGAAGGGCATTTGGGGGATATTGAGAAAAAACCTGATATTTATTATCATTACTTGCTTGCTGTTTTCGCTGGCGGCTTTTTTTGTGACTAAGTTCTTTATTGAGAAGAAGTATACCGCAAAGCTGTCGCTGTATGTCGATACTACGGAAACGGACGACAGCAAGATCAATCCGCAGTACTCACTGAATATGCAGACCTACGCGCAGCGTCTGGTCGCAACATATATCAGAATGCTCGATACGACCTCGTTCTACACGGCGGTCTCGGAGAGCCTTGATGAAAAGTATTCTCCCGCCGAGCTGAGCAGCATGATATCATTTAAGAGCGACGAGAACACAGAGATCTTTGACGTATACGTCACGACCACCTCACCGACTGAATCCAAGCTGATCGGCGACGCTGTCGGAGAGGTCGCTCCCGCCACGATCGCCAGCCTCCGTTCCAACGCGAACCTCAAGGTCTGCGATCCCGCGCAGATCCCCACCGGTCCCTCGAGTCCGAACACGGTGCGCAACGTACTGATCGCCTTCGCGGTCGCGCTGGTGCTTTCGCTCGCGGTTTCGTTCATCAGATACTTCGCAGACAAGAAGATCAAGTATGACGATGAAATGAGCGAGATCCTGGGTATTCCCATTCTGGCAACGATCCCGAACTTCGATGATTATGTCAACAAGAAAAACAAAGCGTGAGGATGGGGTGAAAGAGATGAAAGATAATAAAAAAGAGGTCAAGGACCCGAAGATGGCGCCTGCCTCCAAGAAGAATAAAAACCTGATTGATCTTGAAACCATCGAATTCCATATAAGAGAATCCTATAAGGCGGCAAGAACAAATATCGTTTATTCCATCATCAAGAAGGGCTGCAAGAAGATCTCCTTTACCAGCGTTTCCAAGAGTGAGGGAAAGACGATCACCTCTGTCAACATCGCTATTGCTCTGGCGAAGCAGGTCAACACAAAGGTGCTGATCATCGACTGTGACCTCAGACGTCCTCAGGTGCACAACCTCCTGTCGATCGAGCCCGCACCGGGCGTGACGAACTTCCTCAACGGCGAGTGCGACAAAGAGGCGATCATCAAGCCCACAAAGGTGGAGAACCTCTTTGCGGTCCCCTGTGGCGCGATCCCGCCGAACCCCTCGGAGCTTCTTGAGAGCAGCGATATGCATGACTTTATCAAGAACGCCGAAAAGGAATATGATTTCATTATTTTTGACACACCTCCGGTTGGCGTTGTCGTAGACGCCCTGCCTATCGTCAAGCAGACCGACGGTGTAGTGCTGATCGTCAAGCATAATCACACAACATATCCCGGCTTGAAGCGTATCGTTGAAACCTTGAGCAGAAACAACGCGAAGATTCTCGGTATCGTGGTCAACGGAGTTGACACGCTCAAAACCGGTAAAGGAGGTAAGCTGTTTGGCGGTTACGGATATGGATATGGATACGGTTATTACAGCTGACAACCGCAGATGCCGCTTCAAAACATTCTCGGGTAGGAGCAACAGCATGAAGGAACAGGAAAAGTATTGTATCGTCAACGGTGTAAAATACTATGTTGACGAAAAAAAAGCATACAGTGTCGTGAAGCGGGTATTTGACGTAGCCGCTTCTCTGACGGCGTTGATATTGTTTTTTTGGGTTTTTGCCATTATTGCGCTTGTCATCAAGCTCAATGACGGAGGTCCTGTCTTTTATGTCAGCAAGCGTGTAGGCAGATTCGGAAAAGAGTTTGATTTCTACAAGTTCCGCAGCATGCATGTGAATGCCGAGGAGATGCTCGGCGACCTTCTCTCGCAGAACGAGACCAGCGGTCAGCTGTTCAAGATGAAGAACGATCCGCGCATCACGCGCGTCGGTATGTTCCTGCGGAAAACCAGCCTGGATGAGCTGCCCCAGCTCTTCAATATCCTCAAGGGGGATATGAGCTTTGTGGGCCCGCGTCCTCCGCTGGTGAGAGAGGTCGAGAATTATACCGAGTATTCCATGCAGCGCCTGAGTGTGATAGGCGGTCTGACCTGCTACTGGCAGATCAGCGGAAGAAGCGAGATAGACTTCAACGGCATGATCAAGCTCGATATGCAGTATATCAGCGAGCGCAGCGTGCTTACGGATCTTAAGATCCTGTTCAAGACGATTCCTGCCGTCATTAAGGGCGACGGCGCGTATTGAAAAAAATATGATGATAAAGGGAGCAGTGACCGTTTTATGTGCCTGCTCCTTTGTTTGTGTACAATACCGTGAGACTTACTTCTCCTCCGGCGGATGTACCGGCAAAAAGCATGAAACTTAGCGCCGATTCCGAGGTTTTCTAATGATTTATCCAGTTGAAAAAAAGAACGATAATGTGATATGATAATAAAATATGAGCAATTGCGTATGCAATGCAAGAAAGGTGTGATTTTGCATGAACGAAACGTCGAAATATACGATCGCGGTAGCCGGTACGGGCTATGTCGGTCTGTCGGTCGCAACGCTTCTTTCACAGAACAACAAGGTTTACGCGGTGGATATAGTTCCCGAAAAGGTCGAGCTGATCAACAAGAGGAAATCACCGATCCAAGATGAATATATTGAGCGCTACCTCGCGGAGAAGGAGCTGGATCTGACCGCGACGCTGGACGCGGAGTCGGCGTATTCCAAGGCGGATTTCGTCGTGATCGCCGCTCCCACCAACTACGACAGCAAGCGCAACTACTTTGATACCTCGGCGGTGGAGACGGTCATTGACTTGGTGAAGCGCTGCAATCCCGAGGCTGTGATGGTGATAAAGAGCACTATCCCCGTGGGCTATACCGAGCGCATCAGAAAAGAAAAGGGCTGCGGGAACATCATTTTCAGCCCGGAGTTTCTCAGAGAATCCAAGGCGCTTTACGACAATCTCTACCCGTCAAGGATCATCGTCGGCACTGATATGAACGACGAGAAGCTGGTAAAAGCGGCGCACACCTTTGCGGGATTGCTCCGTGAGGGCGCGATCAAGAAGGACATCGATACGCTGTATATGGGACTTACCGAGGCGGAGGCGGTCAAGCTGTTCGCCAATACCTATCTGGCGCTGCGCGTCAGCTACTTCAATGAGCTGGATACCTACGCGGAGATGAAAAACCTGAACGCCTCCGATATCATCAAGGGCGTTTGCCTTGATCCCAGAATCGGAGAGTTCT
>JBGULZ010000329.1:0-5428 GCA_045116595.1 Ruminococcus sp.
GCGTTATGCTGCCCGATTATTGTGTATATATGGATTGTTTTTTGGAGTAGATTAAGTTATTCACGGAGGGTAATATGGCACTTATTACAAGGAAAATCAAAGGCACAGAGGATGTTTTGCCAAAGCAAAGCTACCGCTGGCAGTTTATCGAAAAAATAATGCGCGAGGAATCAAAGTCCTACGGCTTTAAGGAGATCCGCACGCCCGTTTTTGAGCACACCGAGCTTTTTGCGCGCGGAGTCGGACAGACGACCGACGTTGTTCAAAAGGAGATGTACACCTTTACCACCAAGGGCGGCGAGAGCGTAACGCTCCGTCCCGAGGGGACGGCGGGAGCCGCGAGGGCGGTGCTCGAGCACGCGCTCGACAACGAGGGTCTGCCGATCAAGGCGAGCTACTTCGTTTCATGCTACCGCTACGAAAAGCCCCAGGCGGGAAGGCTCAGGGAGTTCCACCAGTTCGGGCTGGAGGAGTACGGGACCCAGTCGCCTGCCGCGGACGCCGAGATGATCTGCGCCGCGCAGTCGATCATCGACAGGCTCGGGCTAAGTCAGATAAGGCTTGAGCTGAATTCTATCGGCTGCCCCGAGTGCAGAGCAAAGTACAACCGGGCTTTACGCGAGTATTTCGGTCAGTTCAAGGACAGGCTTTGCGAGACCTGCCTTTCAAGGTTAGAGAAAAACCCGATGCGTTTGCTCGACTGCAAAAGTCCGCAGGATCAGGAGCTCGCGAAGGACGCGCCGAAGATCACCGACTACCTCTGCGAGGAGTGCGAAAACCACTTTAGCGAGGTCAAAAGATACCTCGACAGCGCGGGAGTAGAATATACCATCAACCCCAAGATCGTCCGCGGCCTCGACTACTACACCAAGACCGTTTTTGAATTTGTTACCGACTGCATCGGCGCTCAGGGAACCGTTTGCGGCGGCGGAAGATATGACGGACTCATCGAGGAGCTCGGCGGAAAGCATATGCCGTCGCTCGGCTTTGCGATGGGTCTTGAAAGACTGCTGATGGTTATGGACGCGCAGGGTGTTGAGATTCCCGAGGATGACAAATGCGCGCTGTATATCGCTACAATGGGCGACGACGCCAAGGTCAAGGCGTTTGAACTCTTAAAGCGCGTTCGCGAATGCGGGCTGATCGCCGAGACCGACGTTGTCGGCAGAGGGCTGAGAGCCCAAATGAAATACGCCGATAAAATCGGCGCCAAGTATTCGCTCGTGCTCGGCGACAATGAGCTTGCCGAAAACAAGGCAAAGGTTAAAAATATGGAAACGGGCGAGCAGACTGAGTTTGCCCTTGATAACAGCTTTGCCGAGAAATTTTCGATACATCAGCTCGCCGACAACAGCTCGTTCGGCATTTAAGGAGGATATGAAATGGCAGAATATATGACAGGCTTAAAGCGTACAAATTACTGCGGCGACCTCAGGATTTCCGACGTCGGAAAAGAAGTCACCGTTTGCGGCTGGGTACAGCGCTGCCGCGATTTGGGTCAGCTTATTTTTATAGATCTTCGCGACCGCACGGGAATTGTGCAGCTCGCGTTCAATGACGAGACTGACAAGGAGATTTTTGACAAGGCGTTTGCCTGCCGCAGCGAGTTTGTGCTCGCGGCAAAGGGCAAGGTGTGCGAGCGCAGCTCAAAGAACTTGGAGATCCCCACCGGCGAGATAGAGATCGCGGTCAACGATCTCCGCGTGCTTTCAAAGGCGCAAACGCCGCCGTTTGAGATCGTGGACGACAGCAATACAAACGAGGAGCTTAGGCTAAAATACCGCTACCTCGACCTGCGCCGCAGACCGCTGCTCAATAACCTTATCACCCGCAGCAAGATCTCAAAGGTCGCCCGCGATTACTTTGCGGAGAACGGCTTTGTTGAGATCGAGACACCGATGATGATCAAGTCGACCCCTGAGGGTGCGCGCGACTACCTTGTTCCGTCGCGTATCCACAACGGAAAATTTTACGCGCTTCCGCAGTCGCCGCAGATCTACAAGCAGCTGCTTATGGTTTCGGGCTTTGACCGCTACATCCAGCTTGCGCGCTGCTTCCGCGACGAAGACCTGCGCGCCGACCGTCAGCCCGAATTCACCCAGATAGATATGGAGCTGTCTTTCGTTGACGTTGAGGATATCTTGGAGGTCAACGAGGGCTTGCTCAAAAGACTGTTCAAGGACGTGCTCGGACAGGACTTAAAAACCCCGTTTGAGCGTATGACATACAAGGACGCTGTTGAAAACTACGGCTCCGATAAGCCCGACATCCGCTTCGATATGAAGATACAGGATATCTCGGACATCGTTAAGGATTGCGGCTTCGGCGTGTTCACCGGGGCGATCGAAAACGGCGGCTCGGTACGCGCGATCGTCGCCAAAAACGCCGCTTCGGTCTACACCAGAAAAGAGATAGATAAATTAACGGAATATGTCAGGGGAATCGGCGCGAAGGGGCTCGCGTATGTTCGCTGGGTAGACGAGCCGAACGCCTCATTCAAGAAGTTTATGACCGAGGATGAGCTCGGCGCTATATACGAGCGTCTCGGCGCTGAAAAGGGCGACGTTATCCTTATCGTTGCCGACAAAAACAGCGTTGTGCTCCCGACTCTGGGCGCGCTCAGACTTAAGGTCGCAAAGAGGCTCGAGATCATCCCCGACGAATTCAAATTCCTTTGGATCGTTGACTTCCCGTTCTTTGAAAAGGACGAGGAAACAGGCGAGTGGATCGCTATGCACCACCCGTTCACAATGCCTAAGGAGGAGTGTGTTGAGTACCTCGACACCGACCCGTCAAAGGTTATCGCCAAGGCGTTCGACCTTACGCTCAACGGCGTAGAGCTCTCGAGCGGCTCAATGCGTATCACCGACTATGAGCTGCAGCAGAAAATGTTCCGCGCGCTCAAGCTGACCGATGAGGAGATCGAGGCAAAGTTCGGCTTCCTTGTAGAGGCGTACAAGTACGGCGCTCCGCCCCACGGCGGAATGGGAATCGGGCTTGACCGCCTTGCGATGCTTATGTGCGGGACCGACAACCTCCGCGACGTCACCGCCTTCCCCAAGGTGCAGAACGCGAGCGAGCTTATGTCGGCTTGCCCGTCGCCTGTTGATCAGGAGAGCCTTGACGTGCTCGGGATCGCGATAAAGACTGAGGAATAATTATGTCACAGTCACTATACGCAATAATCGTCCCGATCGCGATAATCGCGTTATTGCTGATCGTTATTTTAGCGATATTTTTCTATTTGCGCTCGAAGGTCCGCAGGTTTTCTCAGGAGGCTTTCGGCACAAAGGACATAACAAAGGCGGTAAAGGATATTGAAAAATCGTCCGAATCCGCCCGTTCGATCCACGGAATGACCGATATTTACCTTCCGCTCATAAAAAAGGACTTTCCCGATTTTGACTATGAGGTCTTTGCCGGCAGAGTGGAGGGCGTGCTCAAAAGCTACTTCGCCGCAATTACCGCAAGGGATGTATCAAAGCTAAGCCCCGACTGCTCCCAGTCGATGAAAAACACCACGCTCGGCATCATCAGAGGGCTTGAGGCCAATGATTTCAGGCGCGAATTCAGTGACGTCACCATCCACCAGACCGATATCGCGAGGTATGACAAAAACGGCGGCACAGTCACCATCCTCTTCAACTCTGCGGTCGGCCACTATGATGTTACGCGCGACAGCAGCGGAAAGGTCGTAGCGGGTTCTGAGGAGAAAAAGCGCCAGACCGTCTATGACGTCGCGCTTGTCTACGCTCAGGACGTTCAAAAGATGTCGACCTACAACGCGACCGCGCTCGGAATAAACTGCCCCAACTGCGGCGCTCCCGTCACAAACCTCGGTCACAAGTTCTGCGAGTACTGCGGAACGGGCATAAGGGAGATCAACGTAAGGTCATGGAGCTTTGAGTATGTCAAGGATGAGAAAACAACAAGCAAGCCTTACTAATTCATAAAATAATATTGCTTTTTCAGCGGCAATATATTATTATAATAATGTAAACAATATCGGGTCAAAACCGGCCCGGAATAAGTTGAAAAGGAGATTTTACTATGGGTATTATCAGAGCAGCCATCAACTCGGTAACAGGCGCACTTGCCGATACATGGCTTGAAGTCATCGAACCTTCGCCAATGGCGAACAACGACGTTATCGTTCCCGGCCAGGCTGTTGACCAGAAGGGCAGAAGCCAGAACAAGAAGGGCGGCGAAAACCTCGTTTCTAACGGATCGATCATTCACGTTTATGACAACCAGTTTATGATTTTGGTTGACGGCGGAAAGATCGTTGACTACACCGCGGAGCCGGGTTACTTTAAGGTCGACAACAGCGCGCTTCCCTCGCTCTTTAACGGTCAGTTCAAGGATTCGCTCAAAGAGAGCTTCAGCCGTGTAAAGTACGGCGGAATTTCCTCTACATCGCAGAGGGTTTTCTTCATTAATCTGCAGGAGATCAGGGGAATCAAGTTCGGTACTCAGAACCCTATCCAATATTTTGATAATTTCTATGAGTCGGAGCTGTTTATGCGCCTGCACGGTACATATTCGATCAAGATCACCGACCCGTTCAAGTTCTATATGGAGGTCATCCCCAGAGAGGTCATCACCAACAACCAGAAGTATACCTTTGAGATGCCCGCTATCCAGCAGTACAACGACGAGTTCGTTGCTGAGCTGAGCACGGCGTTCAACCAGTATTCGGCAGACGGTTTCCGTGTAAGCCACATCGCCTCAAAGACAAGAGAAATGGGCAAGTATATGGCGGACGCTCTCGACGATGACTGGAATCAGCTCAGAGGCTTCCAGGTGCTCTCTGTCGGTATGCAGGCTCCCTCTTACGACGAAGAAAGCCAGAAGATCATCAACGAGCGCAGCAAGATGGCTTCTCAGGTCAGCTACCTCAAGGACGGCGCAAACCAGCAGGCTTATATGGCAAAGAGCGTCGGCGAAGGTATCAGCGGCGCGGGCAACAATCCCGGCGGCGCGGCGATCGGCTTTATGGGTATGAATATGGCTCAAAATATGGGCGCAGGCGTAATGGGCGGTTATATGCAGAATCCCCAGTACTCCAACCAAAACCAGCAGGGCGGCTATGTTCAGCAGCAACAGCAGCAGCCTCAGCAGCCTCAGCAGCAGGCGGCTCCCGCTCAGGGCGGCTGGACCTGTGAATGCGGCGCTGTAAATCAGGGCAAATTCTGCTCCGAGTGCGGCAAGCCCAAGCCCGAAGCACCCAAAAAGCGTTTCTGCACAAACTGCGGCGCGGAGCTTTCACCCACAACAAAATTCTGCCCCGAGTGCGGAACAAAAGCGGAGTAATTGAGCTAAATTGCCGCTTTGCGGCAGCTAAATTGTTTCGTTTCGCTCAATAGCTAAATTGCGCTTACGCGCAGCTGATTGTTCTGAATAGCTTGCGAAGCAAATTTAGCTCGCG
>JBGULZ010000330.1:0-5930 GCA_045116595.1 Ruminococcus sp.
CTGTCATTACATCCGCACAGTGCCTCAAGCTCCTGCCTGAAATCGCCGTTGCCGTAAACACGGAGCTCCGAATCCTCGATGTTCGCGAGCAAAAAGCCGTTAACAAGGTTTTGTATCCCGTAAATCTTTTTTATGCTTCCGGCGTAAAGAACAACCTTTTTGCCGTTGATCTCCTCGAATTTCAGCTGATCCTCCGGCATTGGAGCCTCGCTGTCAACGTGACCCTCAAGGACAATAAAAGGCTTGTTCTTTTTATTGACCCGCTCGTTCATCTGCTCCGTAAGCAGGATAAAAGAATCTGTCAAATTAAAAATACTGTTGTTTATTTTTTTCAAAAGCGAGCCGGAATGCTCCATATCGGGCAGGTCGGTCACAACAGCCGTAGATTTTATCCCTTTGATTTTGCAGCCGAAAACCATACCCAGCGCGCACGCGATGTTAAGGCAGTCAAAAACAGCAAAGGTATGTTTTTCTTTTTTTTGCCTTAACACTCCGAAAAACGAGCCGAAAAAAATCATAAGCTGCCTAAAGCCCGGCAGGTTTATTGTTGTGATGTAATGGTATCTTACGTTCAGCTCGCGGTCGTCTTTTTCGCGTATCAGCTTTTTTGAAGTTACATCGCGGTTGATCGGCAATCCGGAGATCACGCTGACCCTTGCTCCGTTCGCGGCAAAGCCTCTGTTAAGAAGCAGGTTGTACTTTTGTACAGCGTGGCCGGAGCGGACATTATATTTTTTTTGAAGCTCCTCAAACTTCCTTTGCGAACAGTTTGAGCAGCCAAAAATTATTTTCATACTATCACCGTTTTAACGCGTTATTCTATCGCGCGTTTTGCGATCTCTTTATAAGAAAACGCCTTCATTCCCTTTTCTTCAGCCGATTTTTTGAGTGAAGCTATACTGCTTTTTGCCAGGCTGATAACGCGCGTATATTCTTCCTCGCTGTCGTTTTCAAAGAAAACACAGTTGCCGCCCAAGTCTATATGCTCAAAGCCCTTTATTCTCTTGAACGCGCAGGGCTTGCCCATTCCGACAGCCTGTTCCCACAACACCGAGTGCAGCCCCGGAAATGCGACCAGATCGGCAGCGGCAAAGTCAGTATATATCTCTTCGGACTTGCGCCATCCGATGTGCTTTACCCTGCTGCTGAGATTTTGCTCAAAGCTTTGCTTGAGCTCATCTGACACGCTGCCGAAAACCATCAGCTTTACGCTTTTATCACCGAGCATATTTACCGCTTTCATAAGGGATAACACCTGCGGCTTGTTGTAATCGATTTTTCCGCCGGTCACGATAACAAAATCATCGTCCGATACTCCGTATTCCGCGCGGCGGTTTATCCTGACCTCGGGCAAAAGCGCCTTTTGCGCCTCATCGTCGTCAACGCCCATTACGAGCAGCTCGCATTTTTCCTCGGGCATACCGTAGGCTTCCTTTAGAAAATCGACTCTTGCCGGCAAAACACCGTAAAATTTTTCTGTATAAGGTTCGATTTTTTCAGCGCAGCGCTTCCATAATATCCCGTGGAGGATATTCTTTGACAAAAAATTCTGTGCGCTGTTATTATGATCCGCGTGGTTATCAACAAAAACACGGATCCCCGTATGAGTTTTCAGATACCCGGTAACGATGTCCATATCCGAAAACTGACATCCGTGAATAAATATAATATCGGGTTCTGATTTTTTCAGCGCGTCAAGCAAACCTGTATATCTGCGCAAAACCCTGTTGACCGAACGGGGAGCTTTATACGGCAGTCTTGTAACATTAACGCCGTGATCATCAACGTATTCGGAGCCCGAGTCATATTCGGAAATCACCCCGTCATCATTAAGGTATAAAACCGACGTTATGATATCGACTTCGCAGCCCGATCTTTTATGATACCTTGCGAGCAGGTTTTCCTGATAAGAATAATTATCCGAATACGGGCCCGAAAGGCATATGTGAACTATTTTCATAACAAATCATCCGTTTATCACAGCTTTTGGTACTGTTTCAAATAACTCTGTAAAGCCGTGGTTTTATCAATGCTCTTGCGGTCGACCGAAACCTTTATATCGAACGCACCGTTCTTGATAACGTCCGCCGCCGCTTTGTAATCGCCCTTTTTGACCTTTACGGCGTTTCCGAAGGCGGATTCAACGCTTCCGCCTACATCATAGGTCACAACGGGGACCCCGCACGCGACCGCTTCGATATTGACCGTCGGGAAGTTGTCTGAATATGAAAGATTTACCAGGCAATCGGCTGAGCTGTAAATACCGACAAGCTCGTTTACGTTATCCGTACCTTCGATACCTATAATATTTTTCGGGAGGCTCTCCTTTTGCTCCTTTGTTACCCCGACCAAAACGATCCTGTAACTGTCGTCGAGTTCATTTGAGAGCTTCAAAAAATCGTCAAAGCCCTTGTACTCATCCCACTGAGAGCTTACGCCCAGCAAAAGCTTTTTGTCCGTCAGACCGAATTTTTCTCTGAAATCGCTTTCGCGTCTTTTGAAAACCTCTGTGTCGATCCCGTTGTGAATAAGCTCAACCGGATATTCGCTGAGGAACGATTGCTTTGTCAGCCCCCGCAGCCATTCGGAGGGAGTGACAAGCGTCATATTTTTAACTTTGGTAAATATTTCTTCTTTTATTTTTCTGTTGCGTTTTGAAAAATCCGTAATAGATTTCGGATAATCGCTCTTCAGCGGGCAATTGCCGCAGCTGTTTTTCCATTTTTCGCACGAAACACTGTCGCAATACGCCGAATGACCCGTAAACGCCCAGCAATCATGGAGCGTCCACAGGACTCTTTTTTCGGCTGTTTTCAGATAATCGAACAGTGTTTTTATGTTTATATAATAACCGTGGATATTATGCAGATGGATAACATCGGGGTCATATTCCTTTACCCAACTTATAAACCGCTCGGTTGCGCGTTTGCTTCCAAAGCCCGACGCGTCAAACAGCCTTGCTTTAACTCCGTGGAGCTTTACATCAGTATCGCTGCCTATTTTTACGGCAAATCTCTCAAACTGCTTTGGAGAAGGATCTCTGCCGTAGGCGATTTTGACCTTATGCCCCTGCTTTTCAAGCTCGAGAGCCAGGTCTGTGCAGATCCTGCCGGTGCTGCCGACGCCGCACACAGAGTTGATCATCAAAATCTTCATCTTAATTCTCCGTAAAGCAGACGGTTTATACGTCTACTCGATCAGCTCGTTGATAGCGTTCTTATATTTTTTAAGGCTGAGTCTCCTGTCATATTTATCCAGGTACAGCTGACGCGCCCTCGCGCCCATTTGAGCGGTTTCTTCTCTGTGCGCAGCCAGATAGAGCAGTTCATCAACAAGCTTTTCGGCGTCGCCGCAATTTACGGAAACTCCGATTTTTTCTTCCACTACTTCTTTTGAGAGGTACGAATCAGGCTCTCCGATCGATATTACCGCGCTACCGATACTAAGGTAGGAGTAATACTTGCTCGGAGCGCACGTTCCTTTAAGCCCCTCAACAAGGCTTACAACGCAGCAAGAGCTTACCGAAAGCGCCGCCTTAAAATCTTCTCCCTCCAAAAAATGGAGAAGCTGAACATTGCCAAGATCGTTTTCGTCAATGAATTTCAAGGTCGAAAGTATTTTATTTCCGTGGCCGGCAATCAAAAACTGGATCTCATCGTTATCCTTCAAAAGTTTTGCAGCCTCAAGCAAGGTCTCGATATCCTGACACGTTCCGAGGTTTCCAAAGTACGATACTACGAATTGATCTCTTCTGTAGCCCATCTTATCAAAATACTTTTGTTCCGTACCTTTTTTCAGCCTGTCGGTCGCCCAATTGGGGATGACCTCTATCATTTCCGGGCTTAATTCGGGATTTTTAGCCAAGATAAAGTCTTTCATCTCGCCCGTCAGGGCAATTACCTTATCAAGATTTCTTTTAAAGCTCCTGTTTAGACGGTTCATAAATTTACTGAACAAGCCGTTTTCCTTGATGCTTTTTGTAGCGATAGCGATCTCGGGGAAAATGTCGTAAGAAATAAATACTATCTTGGTCTTAAAAAGCTTTTTTGCCGCGATCGCGACGATTGGCAGGATCGGAGGATCCGAGATAACCACCACACACTTGTAATCCTTAAGGTGTCTGATACGTAAAAAGCTCAGAAAAGTAAATGATAATTCATTCAATATCCTGCCAAAAGCTTTGCTCCTGTTTTTATGGAAATATTTGATTCTTTTGATTCTTATTCCGTTGACAACTTCATTGCGCGGGCAATCGTAATGGTACAAATATTCCTTGGGATATCCGCAAAGCGCTCCTACATAATATCCTGAGAATACAAGGTTGTTTGCGATATCAAACGGCAGTCTTGCAGAGGTTATGTATTCGGGATAGAAATACTGACACAAAAATACAACGTCTTTGCTTTTATTTTTTTTCAACAGTACTCATCTCCCTTCATAAATCTTAATTATATCTGGATATCTGGAATTTTTAAAAAAACTGATACTTTTCCACAATAATACGGTATATTCTTTCTTATTTTATCACTATATCAACATATTGTCAATACATCTATATACATATATTTAAGCGTTTAGATACATTACAAGGTCTTTGCTTATTTTATTATATTTTACTATTTTTTGATCTCCCTCCAATGGGATGTTCCACAATGGAACGTTTAATTTAATAATTTTGTTGATATTTGACAATGCATTATCCGGTATGATATTATAAATAACAACCAAAATAACGGAAGTGAGAAAATGGATAAGGCTTTTGAAAGCATTCCGAAAAACGGAAAAAATAAATTTCTATACAATGAGCTAAAGGACAAGGTACTGTATAAAAGCGAAAGCCTCCCGGTAATCGGAAACACGATACATAATAAAAAAATCAACCCGACCCATTACGGAAAAATGACGATAATCAGCGCAAAAGAAGGCAAGAAGATGCTTGCCGAAAAGGTTGAAGAAGGCAAGCCGTATATGGCAGGCAGGTTCGGCACGGTCGAAGGACTCGCGATGATGAACTGCATCAAGACCTACTATAAATACGGCGACGATCCAACTCACTTCCCTCAAAAATATCTTGACACCTTATGCACTAACGCCGGTTTTTTCCCAAATGATAAGAACGAGGCGTGGAAATGGTGCAAAATGGAGATCGAAGCCTGCAAATATGTCGATCTGCTCGGAATAATGTATTTTGCAAACGAAAGCTGGATCTGTCAAAACCTCTGTCCACAGGCTGTCCTCACGCCGAACGGCGCGCTCGGTTCCGCAAGGGATCACTGGACACACGTTTTGGAGGGCAAAAAAGTGCTGGTTATCCATCCGTTCACCGACACGATAACAAAACAATATACTGAAAAAAGAGAAAAAATATTCCCGGGCTACAACACGCTCCCCGAATTTGAATTAAAATGCGTCAAGGCGGTACAGACCATCGCCGACGCTCAGGACAGCCGCTTTAAGACTTGGTTTGAGGCGCTCGATTATATGACAGACGAGGCCGCCAAGCAAGATTTTGACGTGTGCCTGATCGGCTGCGGAGCGTACGGTTTTCAGCTTGCCGCGCGCGTAAAGCAGATGGGAAAAATCGCCGTGCATATGGGCGGAAGTCTGCAAACATTGTTTGGAATACGCGGCTCGCGCTGGGACAAAAAATACTCTTACTGGTACAACGACGCGTGGGTGACTCCCTCCGAAGCCGAAAAACCCGCGGGCTTTGAAAAAATCGAGGGCGGCTGCTACTGGTGAGCAACGGCAACGGCAACGTGACGTTGCATCCAAATCCGCCTATCATTACATTCTGCTTATCAAGCGTTTAGTTAACGGCGGGTCAAAAGTAAAGATTTTAAATGGCTCATTGATAACGTGACGTTGCATCCAAATCCGCCTATCAATACTTTCTGCTTACCAAGCGTTTAGTTAACGGCGGGTCAAAA
>JBGULZ010000331.1:0-1757 GCA_045116595.1 Ruminococcus sp.
CGATATTCGCGAGCGTGTCGGTTTGGTGCTGCTTTACCGGGTGCACGGGCATAAACGGCGGCTTGTTGACGGCGAGGATAAATTCGTCCTCAAAGACAATATCGAGCCCACCCTCTACGCTTTCGATATACTCCGACTCCTCCTCGGGAAGGGTGATGATTATTGTGCTCCCCGATTTAACAGGGTCGACCGCGCGGAGCAGCTCCCCGTCCATCATTATACCGTCCGGGGTGTTTTTAAGCTTTGTTATAAGCCGTGTAGATACTCCGTGGACTTGCTTTAGATACCGCTTTGCCTGCATTCCGTTATGCTGTTGTTCGACCGAAAAATAAAGCTTTTCAGGCATAGACAAATCTCCAAATCAAAAATACGATACTTAATTGGATGAGTATTATTACGGGTATTCCGAGCATAAACTTTAAATGGCGGGTCTTGTGCCTGATGATGAGCATTGTGATAAGCATTGTGACGCTGCCGCCGAAAGCGGCGATCGTCATCAATGTGAACTCGCTTATCCTGCGCTTGTGTTTGATCGCGCGGAGCTTGTCGGACACGGTGAAAACCAACGCCAGGATATTAATTATAATGAGATAAAAGAATAATAAATACATAATCAAGAGGATGATAAAGTGAAAATAAAACGTTTTTTTCCAATAGTCTTATGCGCGCTAATGCTTGTTTTCGCGGTTTTTGCCGCCGGTGTATCCGGGCAAAAGGATAACAGTGACGTTCAAAAAACAGAGAGCCCGGCTGCTGACGATCCGCCAAAGCAGGTTGAAGAAATGCGCGGACTTTGGGTGACTTATATGGAGCTTGATATGGAAAACGAAGCGGACAAAAGCGAAGCCGCGTTCAAAAGGAAGTTTGAAAACATCGCCGCTGCCGCCGAAAAGCAGAAATTCAACACGTTGATCGCGCAGGTACGCCCGTTTTGCGACGCGCTGTATGAGTCAAAATATTTTCCTTATTCGCACATCCTGAGCGGCACTCAGGGGGTAAGCCCCGGTTATGACGCGTTGAAAATAATGTGTGAGATCTGCAAAAAACACAAGCTAAAGCTCCACGCGTGGATAAACCCCTACCGTATAGCGCTCAACGAAACGCCGACCAAGCTCGCTGAGAATAATCCGTATTATAACGATGAGATACTCTGCGTCGAGGCTGACAATTGGATCATCCTTGACCCGTCCGATGAAGCCGCGCGGCAGCTTATCATAAACGGGATAGACGAGATAGTAAACAACTATGACGTTGACGGGATCCAGTTTGACGATTACTTTTACCCCGCCGATATTGATGATATGGACGCGGAACAGTATCAAAGCTACCTTGATAACGCAAAAAGCGAAAGCAAGCTGAGCCTTGAAGAATGGCGCAGGAATAATGTAAATCTCCTGATCGCCGGGGCATATATGGCTGTTCACGCCAAAAACAAGAATATCGAGTTCGGTATATCTCCGCAGGGAAATCTTAAAAATAACGAAAAGCTGTCGGCTGATGTTGTGAGCTGGTGCGGTGTGCACGGGTATGTCGACTACATCTGTCCGCAGATTTATTTCAGCCCCGACAACCCTAAGCTCGGCTTTGAGGAGTCGCTTGAGGAATGGACTTCGCTCGATTTTGCCGATGGAGTAAAGCTATACGCGGGTCTTGCGGGGTACAAGGCGAATACCGGCAGTGACGACGGCACATGGCTTGAAACAAACGATATTTTAGCAAAGGAATATCAGATCATAAAAAGCGATAAAAGAGCGTGC
>JBGULZ010000332.1:0-5168 GCA_045116595.1 Ruminococcus sp.
ACGGAACGACCCGTGCGCTTAGCGGGATACCAACATATCCCCGGCAAATTACGTCTGCCTCCAACGTCGCAGAATACTCCGGGCAAAAACCCGTTTGACTGCGCCCTCAGCGGTCCATTTGACAACCTGTTTCTCACCCGACTCTCAGCGCCGCGGGCTCTCTGTAGAGGCATAACTGCCGTTATCTCCGCTTCAACGGTTTAGTTAGTTAAATTGTCTGAATTATAACATCTAATCAATCGTTTGTCAACATATTTTTTCATATTCACAAGTATTTCGGTTTTCTAACTATATAAAGCTCAAATTTTAGATATGATTTGCGCTCGTATGATCCTTTGCGGGCTTTCATTCAAGATATGAATCTATAATGATCTGCGCCGCGAGCCTTTTTGTAATGCCCGCGTCCATCGCCGATTTTTCCAAATACTTATGAGCGTCGGCTTCGCTGTAACCCTCGTGGTCGATCAACAGCCACTTTGCTTTGTTGACTATACGTATCTCATCAAGCTTGCTTTCGGCTTTGTCCGCCTTTTTTTCTATATTTCGCAGACGTTCGCGCGCGCAGATCAAAAACGAAAGCGCTTGTGATACCAGATTTTTTGAAGTAGGCTTATGAACCGCAAAAACTCCCTGGACAGATACCTTTGCGTAGATTTCCTCATAAACATCGTTCGAGGCAAAAATCGCGGCTACGGTACCGTTGTTACGGCTTGCGTCTATGCACAGGCGGGAGCCGAACTCATCACTCAAAGGAGCGTTGACGATTACTATATCATACGGTTTTTCGAGCATCTTACAGCGGGCGTCAGACGCGCTGTGAGATTTATCCCGCAGATATAAGTCACCTTTAAGGAGAGTGCTGAGTTCGTTTATGAATTTGTCTCCGGTCGAGACTAACAGCATCCTGTATTGATGTTCCGCTAAACTCAAAGTCCGCTCTCCTTTCTCTTTTTTATGGGCTGTTTACTGTTTGCAGTAGAGTCCGGTGACGGACGACGGAATAAACTGTTGTATCAGATCCGATTTTTGAGCTTCCGCGCAGGCTTGCTCAAAGCTGTCGGGAAGTTTTTCGGGTTCAGCGCCGTTTTCGTTTTGTGCTTGTGAGATTATCTTGTCTGTCGGCTGCGGCAATGTCCTGTTGTTTTCTATTCCGTCCAAGATCGCGTAGATCATAAGCGTATACGCGAGGTACGGATTTGCCTCCGGGTCGGGAGAGCGAAGCTGAGCGCAACGCGTTCCGTTCTCGGTTACCCTTGAAAATACCAGCTGAGCACGGTTGTTTTCGGACCAGGTGATGTATTTTGGAGCCTTGTGCTGACCGAATCTGGCAAAGGACTCGGGGGTCGGGTTCAGAAAAACGGTCATTCCCGGAATATTATGGAGTATTCCGGCTATCGCTTGGTCGGTTACGTCCTCGCCGGACTGCGCCTTGGTCGATACGGTTATGTGGAGCGCCGAGCCGGTTTTGTCCTTCAGCGGCTTTGGAGAAAAATCCGCGTACAATCCGTTGCGAGCCGCCAAGGTGCGCACAACGCTTAAAAATGTAACGGTATTATCGGCGGCGGTGACGGGATCGTCATAACGGAAGTCGATCTCGTTTTGTCCGGGGCCAGCCTCGTGGTGAGAGCTCTCGGGCTTGATCCCCATTTGCTCAAGGGTCAGGCAGATCTCGCGGCGGACATTCTCTCCCTTATCAAGGGGCGCGATATCCATATATCCCGCTTTGTCGTAAGGAACGCCGGTGCTGTCTCCGTTGTCGTCCGTCTTAAAGAGATAGAACTGCATCTCGGATTTGAAATGGAACCGGTAGCCCTTAGACTGCGCGTATCTTACCGCCTTTCGCAGCAGCGCGCGGGTATCTGTGTCAATAGGTGCGCCGTCCGCGTCGGTCAGCGTGCAGAACATACGGACGACCTTGCCGTGCTCAGGTCTCCACGGAAGTACGGAGATAGTATCTGTTTCGGGATGGAGCCAAATATCCTTTCCGTAATCTCCGCCGAAGCCGAGGATATAGGAAGCGTCGATGCCGATACCCTTGTCGAATGCCCTGGGCAGTTCGCCGGGCTGGATCGAAATATTCTTTTGAACACCGTAGATATCGCAGAATGTCAAACGAATGAATTTTACATCTTCTTCCTCGATGTATGCCATTAATTCCTGTTCGGACCTATTCATTTTTCTGCCTCATTTCTTGTTTTTTTGTTATTTGAAAGTGTGATGCTTCCGTTTTGCTTTTACACTTCATACAAATAACCGAAAAATAAAAAAGGCGGCACTTTGGACTATATCCCAAATGAACGCCTTTGTCCATAATTATAGTATTAAATGCAACCCTTCGGGATCAGATCGATCGATGAGGTCGTAAAAACAAAAGGGCGGCGCTTAAGATCCGGTCTTAAGCGAGCACTTTATTACGCTAAATACTCTATCATATAAACCGCTCTTTGTCAATCCCGGTCCGCAGATTACCGGATCAATTTCGCATTGTTTACGTCTCAACGCAATTGTGCAACACAACGCTCAATATTATTCAAAATCGCAACAATATAACCGATATATCACTTAAATAATTGTGAAATTTGCAAGAATGTAAAAATAATCCTGCAAATATATTGACAAATGATTAACAAAGCGATATAATGATGCCAACGACAGCAAAGGTGTTGACGGTTCTAAGCCGCCAACGCCTTTTTTGTTTTGTATAACAGAGATAGGAGAGATAAGTATGACAAATATCCCGGAAATCTTCGGAAGTATGGTATTCAACGACAGGGTCATGCGTGAGAGCCTGCCTAAGGCAACCTACAGGGCGTTAAAAAAGACCGTCGAAAACGGCGAGCCGCTTGACGAGGGTATAGCCAACGTAGTTGCGGCAGCGATGAAGGACTGGGCGGTAAAGCTCGGCGCGACTCACTATACCCACTGGTTCCAGCCGATGACAGGCGTTACCGCGGAAAAGCACGACAGCTTTATTCAGCCCTGCGGCGACGGGGTAATTATGGAGTTTTCGGGCAAGGAGCTCATCAAGGGCGAGCCCGACGCGTCATCATTCCCGTCCGGCGGCATCCGCGCGACATTTGAGGCGAGGGGCTACACCACATGGGATCCCACCTCTCCCGCGTTCGTGCGCGACGGCACATTGTATATTCCCACCGCGTTCTGTTCTTACACAGGCGAGGTGCTCGATAAAAAAACTCCGCTGCTGCGCTCAATGGAAAGACTCAGCGCGGAGGCGGTAAAGATATTGCATTTGCTCGGCAAAACCGACGTTACCCGCGTTGCTACGACCGTCGGCCCCGAGCAGGAGTATTTTTTGATCGACAAGGAGCTGTATGAACAGCGTGTGGACTTAAAGCTTTGCGGAAGGACTTTGTTCGGTGCAAAGGCGCCGAAGGGGCAGGAGCTTGAGGATCATTACTTCGGTGCGATCAAAACGAGAGTAGCGGCGTATATGAGCGATTTGGACGAGGAGCTTTGGAAGCTCGGTATCCTGGCAAAGACCAAGCACAACGAGGTCGCGCCGTCTCAGCACGAGCTCGCGCCGATCTTCTCTACCTCAAACATCGCCACCGACCACAACGAGCTTACAATGGATGTTATGCAGAAGGTGGCGGAGCGTCACGGTCTTGTATGTCTTTTGCACGAAAAGCCGTTTAAGGGAGTCAACGGCTCGGGCAAGCACAACAACTGGTCTATCTCGACAAACACAGGCGAAAATCTGCTCTCACCCGGCAAGCATCCCGAAACCAACACGCAGTTTTTGCTGTTCCTCGCGGCTATCGTAAAGGCAGTCGACGAGTATCAGGATCTGCTGAGGATCACGGTCGCGTCATCGGGCAACGATCACAGATTGGGAGCAAACGAGGCTCCGCCCGCGATAATCTCGATGTATCTCGGCGACGATCTTGACGAGCTCGTTCATTCTATCATCAACGGAGAGGACTATCACAGCCGCAGAGCCGCGCGGGTTCAGACGGGCGTCGATGTTTTGGCTGACTTCAAAAAGGACAAATCGGACCGCAACAGAACCTCACCGTTCGCGTTTACGGGCAATAAATTTGAATTCCGCGCGTTGGGCTCATCGCTCAACATCGGATGTCCGAACTATATGCTCAACACTATGGTAGCGGAGGAGCTTCGCGTATTCCACGAGGAGCTCAAGGACGCTTCCGATCTTGACGCTGCGCTCAAAAAGCTCATCAAGGACACCTTTACCGAGCACCAGAGGATCATCTTCAACGGCGACAACTATTCCGAGGAGTGGGTAGAAGAAGCCGAACGCAGAGGTCTGTTGAATTTGAAATCACTGCCCGAAGCGCTCGCTCATTTTATGGATGAGAAGAATGTCAAGCTTTTTGTCACCCACAACATCTGCACCGAGCAGGAGCTGCGCGCGCGTTATGAGATCGATCTTGAAACCTACTGCAAGCAGCTCAATATCGAGGCGCTGACAATGGTAGATATGGCAAACAAGGACATCACTCCCGCCGTATCAGCGTATGTCAGGGAGCTGTCCGATACGGCGCTCGCCAAAAAAGCAGTGTCGGATAATATCCCCGTTAACGTGGAGGTCAACCTGATCAACAGCCTTGCGGAAAAGCAGGATAGATTCGTAGAGCTGACAGCCGAGCTGGAGAAAGAAAACGTTGCTGCCGCAAAGATCGAGGATAATCTTGACAAGGCGTTCGCTTACCGCAACAAGGTCTTTGCAAAAATGGAGGAGCTTCGCGAGCTGGGCGACAGTATGGAAGCACAGACTTCAACGGATTTCTGGCCTTATCCGAGCTACACCGAGCTGCTGTTCGGAGTATAAAACTGTTGCTCCGTATGCCTGCGCGGGCATAAATTAAATAACTTATCAAGGCAATACCGTATGAATGTTTTCTGCGGTATTGCCTAAAACGTTTTTTTGGAGTATAGTAGAAGCAATAAAGGAAAAGGAGAGAAAAATATGTGCGGAATTGTTGGATATGTCGGTCACCGCGACTGTACGGATGTGCTGGTCTCCGCTTTGACCAAGCTTGAATACCGCGGTTACGATTCAGCCGGTATAGCCGTGTTTGAAAACGGAAAGATCGAGGTCGCCAAAACAAAGGGCAGGCTTTCGGATCTTGTTGCCAAAATGGAGCGCGAGGGCAAGCCTATGGGTCACGCGGGTATAGGTCACA
>JBGULZ010000333.1:0-4292 GCA_045116595.1 Ruminococcus sp.
GACAGCGTCCACGTTCCCAAGCCGAGTATCGGCATCTCATAGCCGCTGTTCAGCTTCACGGTTTTTGAATCGAAATCAAACTCCGACGCGGATGTTTCACTGTTAGCATCAAGCTGTTCAGTGGTAGGTTGTGCAGTAATTTCCGCTGTTGTATTCTCCTTTTCCGTTACGCTTGGCTGCTGTTCTTTATTTGATTGCGTACAAGCCGCCATAACAAAGAATACAGATATTGTCAATAAAAATGTAATCGCTTTTTTCACCGTTATCACTTCTTTCGCGCTTTCTTCTACTATAATACCTTTTTCAGAGGAGTCCGTCAACTAAAAACTGCGTTTTGATTTCCGTTTCTTTGATTATTGCGTCGCAAATTTTGACAAGTTTATAGAAACCATAAGAAGCCACCGATTTGCAGGTTTAGTCTTGACTATTCGCCTTGTATTGGGTACAATAAAAATACAAATATGTGCTTTGGGAAGCACAATGAAATGATTTTTTGACAAGGAACGGGTATTGATTTATGAAGCAGCCTAACCGCGACAAAAGAATCTTACTCCTTCCGATTTGAGTACAATATAATCATGAGAGGAGGTCGCATCAATGACTACATCTGAAATAACCAAACGCAAGCGCGCCGAAAAAATCGCCTATGCGATCAACAGCATTGAGGGCGTACCTGTCTCCGAAGAAACAAGGCGTCTGTCCTCGCAATGGGTCAACGGCGAAATCACGCTTGAACAAATCAGAGCGGAACTTATCAAAAAATACAAGGCGGAAACCGCATAAAATATTGATTGACTATTATTCAGGAGCGAACGCCTGACAAGACGTTATATGTGTGAAATGAAAATGGCACCCCTCAAAACGAAAATGGGGTACCCGAAAATGAAAATGAGGGGTGTTTTTGCTGTCGTTCATCGACCGCGATAATTATTGTATCAAAGGTAGCATGGGTTGCCATTCAAAGGGGCTGGCTCAAAACTTGAAAAAGTTTTGGGCCAGCCCCTATTTACAGAAAAATTATCAATGTTGAACCGTTCGCGTATTTGGCAATGATGCTGACCGGTATGCGGTACACCGGCAGTTCATTTCCCAAAACTCAAAACTTCCGCAACGTTACTAAAGCAGATTTTCTCCGTCTCCCATAACCGCGATGTCTACAGCCGTCGCGTCCTCCAAGTGGAAGGTCATCAGCTTGTTGCCTGTCTGCTCATTGTAAATTGCTTCAAGCCCTGACTCTTTAATCATTTGCTCGGCATAGCTGTAATCGGTTTCAAAAACCGCCTTTCCTGTATAGCGCAGCCAATGGCCGTCATCCTTGCAAGCCGCAATCTCAACAAGAGGATTCGCAATCATCTGCTTGTAGACGCTCTTGAAATCGCCTACGCCGAAAATGATTTTGCCGTCAATCTCCATATGCGCTCCGAGAGGACGGAGCTTGGGTTGATTACCATCCGTTGTCGCTAAAAAGAATACGCCTGCTTCTGTCAAAAAATCATTTACTCTGCTCATTTGAATTTCTCCTTATATTAGTAAAATTACACTCTGTAAACGTAGTCAGCTTTTCTCGGAGCAGGTTCTGCTTCGGGCTTGGCGGCGTAGCCGAGAATAAGATGACCGATACCCTCATAGTCGCCCTCAATGCCAAGGTCTTTTAAGATTGCTTTTCCTTCCTCGCTCTCGAACTCCTCTTTTGCGCGGTGAATCCAGCAGTTTGCAACGCCGAGGTCGGCTGCCGCGTTCATCATATTGCCCATTACCAAGCTGCCATCGTAAATATAGGTCGGCATTTCCTTGTTGGCAAGCACAATCAACAGCTCAGGCGCGCCGTAGAACGGGTCGATATTCACGCCCATAATCGCGGCGTTCATTTTGGAGAGTTTTTCACGAAGCGCTTTATCCTTCACCGCGATAATAATCGGCGACTGCTTTCCCATACCTGTCGCGGCGTAGGTGCCTGCTTCGATAATCGCGTTCAGCTTTTCTTCCTCAATCGGCTCCGGCTTGTAAGCGCGGCAGCTGCGGCGTGTTTTTAATACGGTTAATGTTTCTGACATAGTTAATTCCTCCTGTGTTATCTGTTTTAAATGTCAAACATTTCTTTGCTTTATGTAGTCGATATATTCGTTTCCCCACGTTTCCAGCGCAGCGACAACCGGCTGAAAGCGTTCGCCGATTTCTGTCAGAGAATACTCCACCCTTGGCGGAATTGCTTCATACTGCACGCGCCGAATCAGACCGTTTTCTTCTAAGCTTTTGAGCTGCACCGAGAGTGTGGCGTGCGTCATCTTCGGCATTTTCCGCAGCAGCTCATTAAACCGCAAGGGTCCGTCCTGCAAATAGAGCAGAATCAGCACCGCCCATTTGCCTGAAATCAAGCTCTGCGCGGTGGCGTAGGGACATTTTCCAAAGCGTTCGCCAAGCGTCGTTTGCTTGTCCATAGGCTTAACCTCCTGTCACTTTTTTGAACTGCTTTAATTATACGACTGTTTTGCAAAAAGCACAAGTACGATTTTTGATGATACCCGGTATCTTTTTTGATACCTTCCTTTTTGAAAAATATTAAAAGAGCTTCCGCAGATTTAAGGAGCTTTAGGGACGGCTCTTTTTTTGTGTAAAAAGTTTGGCTTGATAATAAATATATAAAAAATATATAGCTATTTTTATTTTTTTGTTGCAATAAACGGCGATTTATGTTAAAATTACTGTGTATTTTTTCTGCTGTTACGATGGAATACGGCAGAGTGCATATTTAAAATATTAAAAGGAGGAATACTATGAAAAAATCTTTACTCGCAAAGGTCTGCAGCGCGTTCCTTGCGGTGGTAATGGCTG
Organism: Ruminococcus sp.; assembly: GCA_045116595.1. Classification (GTDB taxonomy): domain Bacteria; phylum Bacillota; class Clostridia; order Oscillospirales; family Acutalibacteraceae; genus Ruminococcoides. The sequence goes on from JBGULZ010000333.1 coordinate 2,833, forward strand.
CTTCCGCGGTTGTAAGCGCGGGCGCTGTTGCCGAGCAGACAACGCCCTCGGGCGACAAGGTTGTGCGTATCTCAAATCCCGACGGTAAGCCCGGTGAAGCCGACGGCTATATCGGCGACCGTGAGGTTGGCTACGGCTGGAGCCTTGCGGAACGCGACGGTTACATTTATATCGGCGGCTGGCGCAACACCGTAGGCGCTGTAATTCAGCATTACCTTGAAAGCGCGCTTGTTGCCTCGGGCAAGATGGACAGCGAGACGGTTTGGAACCTCACCAACATTATCACAAACGGCGAGGTGCCTTATCCCTCAAACCCCAACGGCGGCGTGCTCATAAAGATGAACCGCGAAAACCCCGGCGATTTTGAAGTTATCGCCGAAATGGAGGATCCCTTCCGCCATGTGGCAAAATACGGCGACGACCTGTACTTTGCCACCTACATCGGCGTTTCGGGCAACGATCCCAAAATTTACAAGCTCGATAAAAACGACGTGCTCACCGAGGTTTACACAACCGTTCAGGGTTCAAGTATGCGCGCAAACTGCGTTTACAACGACAAGCTGTATTTTGCCGGCACAAAGGCCGACGAAAAGCTGAAGGACGGCGAGTCCGTAGCGCTTGCGGTTATTGAAAAGCACACTGACGACGACGGCTGGGATCAGGTTGCGGACTACCGCGACTTCTCATACACCTCAATCGAGCCCGACGAAAACGGCAACCCCGTTGAGGTTCAGGGCTATTACGGCACGGATTCCTTTGTTGCCGCGACGGCAGGCAGCCCGTTCTGGGATATGACCGCTTATAACGGCGAAATTTACGCGACAATCCCGAATATGCTCGGCTATGTTGTTTTCCGCGGCCACCCCGCAAAGGAAGGCGAGCAGGCTAACGATTACGGCTGGGTTTGGACAGAGGTTGTAGGCAGAGATAAAAACAGCCCCAACAATCAGGGCTTCAGCAAGACCGACAAGCTTGGCTTTACCGACGCTTCGTCCTACGCTCTCGGCTATCAGTCGGTTGTAGGCGCGCTCGGCACATTTGACGGCAAGCTCTACGCTTATGACATTGACCACACAATTTCGGCGGAGCTCGCGGGTATTCAGGGCATGCTTCTGCTTATGTCGGATCCCGAAAACGCAAAGCTTTCGCCTTACCTAAGACCGCTCTACACGGTTATTAACCACCCTCAAACCCTCTGGTGCATGGACGCCGGCACCAAGGAATTTTCCGAGGTTAAGGGCTTTACGGAGCTTACCCAGGGCACCTGCAACGAGTATATCTGGAAGCACGGCGAATATAACGGCGAATTCTACATCAGCACAATGGACTCAAAGGTTATCTACAACTACCTCACAAGACTCACCGGCGGCAGCCTTGCCGAGATGACTCCCGAGGAGTTTGAACGCCAAATCACTTACATCGCTGGCTTTGTTAAAAAGCTGATTGGCGACAAGCTTTCC
>JBGULZ010000334.1:0-3595 GCA_045116595.1 Ruminococcus sp.
TTGGGAGTTTCATCTTCCCATTCAGATAACGGTCTTGAATGGTTGATGTATTCCTTGTAAATGGGTAAATTCGGATCATCCGGGTTAAGCGTTGCAAGAAGGTAATCGCAACGCATTGAAGCTTCTCGGACGTACTCCATATCAGCAATGTTGATCTCGTCGATATATAAACAACCGTACTGTCCGCCGAGTGCCTTCTTCCATCGGGCTTTGTTATCGTAACCGAGGACATAGATTATTTTGTCGTGCTCTTTTACTTCATCAACGTGAAGGACTATATGCGGAAGGCTGTTTTCACCTTTACCGTTCGCGTTATACTCGACAAGCTCGCCGAATATATCGCAGATACCCAAATCCTTGTTTATAATGTTCTTCTCAATGGTTCCCAAATCCAAGCCACTGAGGATATGTATTTTCTTCGGGCTGTCGGCGACTTTCAGGATGAATTTGAACCCGCCGACGGTCGTCTTACCCGCTGCCGTCGTACCTTCCAAAAACTCGACAGGTGCGTCGCAATGCAAAAACGCCTTGTATTTCGGCGATAAAACAAGATTACTCATTATTCCTTCATCTGCTTAACAAGCTCTGAAAGCTTCGAGGTTTCGGATTTGACAGAGCCGTTGAATTCGACCTTCTGCAGATATTCGCCTGTCATTTTGTTGAGCGTGTCGATCGCGCGGATCCTGTCGATAGGATCATTGACTACATTCTTTGCGATTTCTGACAGAGCTACCTGTCTATCTTTCACGCCCATAATCCGTTCATCCTTCGCCTTGTCTGTGAGCTCACGGATATATTCCGAAACTCTCACATTTTCTAACAATTTGCAAGCATTTGCATTTGCGTAATTCTCAGAATAACCCGCTTTAATAGCACTTTGTACGGTGTTACCCGTTTGAGCGTATAATTCCGCAAACCGCCTTTGCCGAATATTCAGTTTTCTGTCCAGAGTAACACCACCTCTCAAATTGTGAAAACAACAAAACCGCCCATCACTGGACGGTTCCGTAAAAAGGAGAATGTAAAAAAGTTGTACCACAACGGAAATATCGTTTTGCAATATCTCTATTTTATATTATAGCACCCAAAAACGTAACAACGTAACAAATTTTGAAAATTCACCAAATATATCTATGACACATCATCTTGATTGAATCAGGCGTTGAGCCTACTTTGGCGGCTATTTTTGCCCAGCTCATATTTCGCTTTAACCGCATATATAAGCAATTATCTTCGTACTTTTGAAGATTCAGCTTATTGATTGCGGAATCGCGCCTAAACTGCAACGCTTGTATTTCGGTGTTTATGTCTGCAATCTCGGCAATAGCTTTTCCGATTTTGTCGCTTGTGCCGCCGCCGGATGGCGCGTCGCTGAGCTTCGGCGTTACTGAGTAAACGTCGGATTCAAGAGTGCCGAGCCGTGATTGCAAACGGTGTATTTCCTTGTCGATGATTTTTACGTCTTTGTAGGTCATTGGATTCTCCTAATAAAATATTCCTTGTGATGTATGAATATAACTAAGTTTATGATTTTTTGCACTATCGGAAAATCGATTAATTTCTTCAAGTGCTTCTTTGGCGTCTGATCTGTTTTTGTAAACTTGTTCGAGCTTTAATTCGTCGAGTATTATTTGGGGGCATTTTTTTGTGTAGTCAAATATCTGCAAGCGAAAAACACCACGCTCATTAAAATAGTCGGCGATTTGCTGCCAAGTTGTTATCATTCTTGTATCAATATGTGGTGATTTAATGTAATTAGTTTCAAATTCGTGTTCGACCATTAATAACCACACTTTATCGCCTATATGCACAGGTAAACAATCTTCAATAATTTGCTCACCTATTTGTAAATAAAAAATTTCACCAACACCAAATGTCTTTTTATTGACTTTGAAACTTCCTGCTTCAGAATCGTATGTATAATTTGCCGACGCGCTTATATAAACTTTAGCTTTGCCGTAATATTCGCAATCATCTTCTTCGTCCCATAGCAAGTTCCGATAAATGCAAATAATTTTTTCTCGTTGCATAAAAACTCCTTTTCAAAAAACAATCAACCCCTGCCGCTCTGCGTGAAATTGTGCATTTGTGAATGAATATGTATGCTGTCATTATTGAATTGTGAGTCGCAAAACAGCAGGGGAAGATATATGTGATGTTACTTCACTGCAACACCTTCTTTCTGATCTCGCCGCCCCGAGGTTATTTGCACGATTAAATATGTATTGTTTTATATCTGTGACACCTGAGCGGAAGTGTTACATTTTAATATGCGCCATATCTGCCGCTGAAAAATGCGCGTTCGGCTCTTGACATCGTCTTTTTTGTTTTCGACATCTGCCAACCGATCAAGCTCTGACGGTGCGACCTGTGACTGCGCTTTTTGTGTTTGTTGTATTGCTGATTGTTTTTCATCCTTTTTGTTCAGCTCCTTTCAAAATGTCACCGCCGCGTTAAGGACTGCCGCCGCGATCCAGTACACAGCTTTCTTATATTCCTTACTGACGATACACATTATCGCCGCGCCGATGTCCAATGCAATCATAGCGATTGGGAAAATGTAAGTTGATTTCATTTTAATAGTCTCCGTAGCGGCTGTTAAAAAGTAGTGTTCGTTCAAATCTTGACATATATCTGTAGCTTTTCGATATTTGCATACCGATCAGACTCTTACGGTGAGATCTGTGAGACCTCTTTTTGTGTTTGTTATACTGCTGCTTATTTTTCATTATCTTTTTCTCCTTTTCCTGAATTCAATATTATTTTTTCAAGTAGACCTATACCATACCCAAGCCAAAAGCCCGATAATAGAAGCGTCTCTAATTTGTCGGTGAGAAATGAATTAATAGTGCCAATAATACCGACAATAATGCACACCAAAAAAATGATTTTATCAAGCACCGTTCGCTCACCTCCTTTATTTGCCTGAACGAAGCATACAAAACAGCATTTCTGCGATTGAGCGTTTTCTGTATTTAAGTGAAGCGTTTTGTATGATTTCCAACCTCCTATCATTACCGTGAGATAGAGGAGTAGGATTTTCAAATTCGCTGAACCTATCACTGTGGCAAGCAACCATTACACCGAATTCGTGAGGAATTACCTCCTTGCCCTTCTGTTCGAGTTCAATAATCTTTTTATAAGTTTTCATTGTCGTAACTATGTAGTTACGCTCACCTTCAGCGTTAAGACCGTGACCGCTTAAAACATCTTCAATGCAGCTTTTTATCTCATAGCAGATAAATTCACCTTTCTCAATTCCTGATATAGAATATTGATTTTCGGGCTTAAATTGTACGAAATCTATGCGAATTTGCTTTCCTTTACCACTTCCATAATCGAATGTAACTTCACGTGCATAGTATTTGCCCATTCCTGTTAATCTCGTTCTAACAAGTGTATCACTCAAAAACTCTGTGATTTGTGTACGCGATGAATATTCCTGCAATAAACTCTGCCATTATTCGTTTCTCCTTCCCCGGCTGACATCGACAACCGAATCGACATTGATCTCCCCGACCAACTGATTGTTCCTGTTTTGAAGCGATTTTTTGAAATACGATTTGGTTTTTCTAATCGCTTCATCTTCTGTGTC
>JBGULZ010000335.1:0-2256 GCA_045116595.1 Ruminococcus sp.
GCCGGTGTGATGGAATTGGCAGACGTAGCGGACTCAAAATCCGCCGGTAGCGATACCGTACCGGTTCGAGTCCGGTCACCGGCACCATAAAACCGAGGTACCCAAATGGTACCTCGGTTTTATTTTTACCTTCGCGTGGTGACCGGACTCGAAGGCGAGCGAAAAGAAAACAGTCTGGTGGACTGTTTTCCGCGAGAGAGTCACGCAAAGTTATAGCTAAACATACACCGCAACAAACGAGCAGGAATATTTCTAACTTGCAAAAACAGGTCACCGGCACCATCAAAACAATAAGAGACCGGCACAATTAAAACAGGGTACCCAAAAAGGGTACCCTAATATTTTAGTCTTCTTCTATTCCCGCGGCGGCGTTGAAAATCTTTTTTGAGTTGTGCATCATCTTTCTCAGCTTATGCGTGCCGCATTTTGCCGCTATGTTATCGCACGCCTCGGTAAACACCTCGGGTGTATTGTGTTTGAACGAATGGGCGTCCGAGCCTAAGATATCAATTAGTCCACCGTCTATCATCTTCATCAGCTTTCGCTTATTGAAAAACGACGCTTTGTTAGTGTATCTTGAAATATTAGTCTGAATGACCATTCCCAATTCCTTTAAGTCACGGATCCTGTCGATGTGATTCATAAGGTAATCGTAACGCTCAACGTGTGGCAAAACCGGGATCAAACCGTGATTTTGAATCAGAATATATACCCACTGCATATCCTTTTCGTTAAACTCCATCTCATACGGGAATTCAGTGAGGATATAGTTGGACTTGCCGTAGGTTATCTGCGACAGATCGTCGTTGTTGAACAGGTAGCTCGTAACATAAATCTCTGTACCGAGGACTACGTTCACATCGTCGGGAATATAGGGCTTGAGCCTATTGAAAGCCTTTTCCCTCTTTTCCAAAAAGCGTTCAAGACTGCGCTCGTTCGTGTAGAAATGAGGAGTCAGGCAGATGTTGTTCACGCCCTGATTTTTTAAATTTTCTATCAAACTGATGCTGTCCTCCACCGTCTTTGCGCCGTCGTCAAAGGCGGGAAGAATGTGCGTGTGCATATCATAAAGCTGCATATCAAAGCTCCGCGCAAACAAGGTCGCCCATTTCTTCACAGCTGACCTTATTCATACCTTTTTCAAAAATATCGGGCGTACGGTTGCTTACAAGCACCTTTGAAACCGCGGCTTCGATTGCGTCAGCGGCTTCACTCTGATCGAGCGAATATCTGAGCATCATCGCGACAGACAAAATAGTAGCCAGAGGGTTGGCTATTCCCTGACCCGCGATATCGGGAGCCGAGCCGTGGATAGGCTCATAAAGTCCGAGCTTTCCGCCGGAAAGACTTGCGGACGCGAGCATACCGATAGAGCCCGCGATCATTGAAGCCTCGTCCGAAAGGATGTCGCCGAAGATGTTTGAGGTCACGATAACGTCAAACTGCTTAGGATTGCGGACAAGCTGCATCGCACAGTTGTCAACATACATATGGTTGAGCTCAACCTCGGGATAATCCTTGCTGACATTTATAACGGTCTCTCTCCAAAGTCTTGAGGACTCGAGAACATTTGCCTTGTCAACGCTGGTGAGCTTTTTATCTCTTTTCATTGCAAGGTCAAAGGCTACGCGCGCGATGCGCTCTACCTCCGCAACGGAATATTTCTCGGTATCCCAAGCGAAGTCGTCTCCCCTGCCGCGCTCGCCGAAGTAGATTCCTCCTGTGAGCTCGCGGACGATCATAATGTCCATATCATCGCCGATGATGTCATCCTTGATAGGTGACGCGCTCTTGAGCGGTCCGAAAATAACGGACGGACGGAGATTCGCGAAAAGTCCGAGCGCTCCGCGGATACCCAAAAGTCCCGCCTCGGGACGGTTGTTGCCGGGCTGGTTATCCCACTTGGGGCCGCCTACAGCGCCGAGAATCACGCTGTCGCTCGCCTTACACTTCGCGACAGTCTCCTCGGGAAGCGGAACGCCTGTGGCGTCGATCGCGCAGCCGCCGAGCAGAGCTTCGTCATATTCTACCGTAAAATTGAATTTTTCAGCCGCCTTGTCAAGCACCTTAACTGCCTGATCTACGATTTCGGGGCCGATTCCGTCGCCCTTTAAGAGCGTGATTTTGTAATTTGCCATTTTGATTACTCCTTTTCTGTTTCTTCGTCCTCTTTCGGAACGGGGATTTGCTGATATACCTCTGTCACCTTGTCCCGCTGCCAGAGCATCGGGGTTATTCTTATTGAATATCCGCAGC
>JBGULZ010000336.1:0-1878 GCA_045116595.1 Ruminococcus sp.
GTCATCATACACCGAGCCCTTTGAGAGTATCTTCCCTCCCGAAATACGGGAATCGGATATCGGCGCGGCAAGAAAAGCCTTGACGCAGTATGTGCCGCTTTCCGTTATATTTTCGATTTTTTCTACGTTGCTCCAGTCCTCATACGCCCGCGGATAAAAGGTTATGAGCTCGCCGACGGAGTTGACTCCGAGTTTTTGGAACTGCTCGGCGCGCTTTGGGCCGATACCCGCCAATGAGGAAATGGGCATTTTATATAATGATGCCATAATTTGTTTTTTATAAATTTATTGCGGTCAGCGTTGTTTGCTAACCGCAATAATTCTTTTATAGAATTTAGTTCGTTTTTATTCTACGCTGAGGATAAAGTAGTAAACAGGCTGGTCGCCCTTTACGAGCGAGATATCGGTGCGTGAACCGAATTTATCTCTGAGCTCCTCATACGCCTTCTCGGCGTCCTCCTCGGTAGTGTCCTCGCCGTAAATCAGAGTGATAAACGAGGTGTCGCGAGTCACCATACTCTTTGCGAGCTTAACGACCGCTTTGACAGCGCTTTTGTCGGTAATTGTGAGCTTACCGTTTTCGAGCGCGATGATGTCCCCCTCTTTGATCTTTCTTCCGCCGAACTCGCTGTTGCGCGCGGCAAAGGTAACGAGTCCTGTGCCAACCGCGTGAGCCGCGTCCATCATAAGCTGGGCGTTGCTCTCAGGCGAGATCTCGGGATCAAAGTTAAGCATCGCGGTCATACCCTGCGGGATAGTCCTTGTGGGCACGATAACAACGTTTCTGTCCTTGACGATCGGGACGGTCTGCTCCGCCGCCAAGATGATGTTTTTGTTATTGGGAAGCACAAAGACCGTCTTTGCGGGAGTGCCATTGATCGCCTCCACGATGTCTTCTGTGCTGGGGTTCATACTCTGACCGCCCGAAACCACGTTGGTGCAGCCGAGATCAGCAAAGAGCTCCTTCATTCCGTCGCCCGCCGCTACGGCAACAAATCCGAATTCTTCGGTGGGCTCGGCAAACTTGAACTCCTCTTTTGCGGGTTTCTTTGACTTTTTGGGCTTTTTCTTAGAGCTTTTCTTGGCGTTCTTGTGCTGTTCCTTCATATTCTCGACCTTTACGGTGAGAAGCTGACCGAACTCAAGACCCTTTGTAAGCGCGTTGCCGGGTGTTTCGGTATGAACGTGTACCTTGATGATCTCCTCGTCGTTAACAACAACAACGCAGTCGCCTATTTCTTTTAAGTAGTCGCGGAGCTCCTCGGGATCGGTCTCGATCTCGGGATCTCTGCCTACGATAAACTCTGTGCAGTATGTGAATTCGATATCATCGTCAAACTCAGCCGCGGCGCTTTCGAAGGTGTCTACGGTGGGAGCCGACTCGGCTTCTTCGTTATATTCAACGATCTCGCCGTCCTTGATAGTGGCGAGCATACCCTCGAAGATAGAGCAAAGTCCCTTGCCGCCGGCGTCAACTACGCCTGCTTTTTTAAGCACGGGAAGAAGCTCGGGAGTGATAGCCAAAGCGTCGTTAGCCTTGTTGACGATAGTCTGCCATACAAAAACGGGATCTGTGTTTGACCTTGAAGCCTCAACGCCTGCCTCATAAGCCATACGGGCTACGGTGAGGATAGTACCCTCGGCGGGTTTAGTTACCGCCTTGTACGCAGCGTCTACGCCTATTCCGAGAGCTACAGCGATGTTTTTTCCGTTGACCTCTTCCATATCCTTGAGTCCCTGAGAAAAGCCTCTGAAAAGGATCGAGGTGATAACGCCCGAGTTGCCTCTTGCTCCCCTGAGCATTGCTGAAGCCGCGATCTTGGCGACCTCGCCCGCATTGGTGCTGTCGCAATCTTCAAGAGCTTTTGCGGCTGCCAT
>JBGULZ010000337.1:0-1981 GCA_045116595.1 Ruminococcus sp.
GAATTTCCCGTAACAAGTGACGGGGGAGGCTTTAAAATGATTAAACTCTAAACTCTCAACTCTAAACACTAAACTCTAAACTAACAAAGCTGCCGACCTTTCGGTCAGCAGCTCACTGTTAATTGTTAATTGTAAATCGACTTAGAATTCATCTATCATCTCTGCGGCGAACTTCTGGATAAGAGTCGCGTCCGCAACGGTGATGAAGCCGTCCTTGCTTGTGTCGGCAGCGATAAGCGCGTCGCCTTCGAGGGTGATCATCTCCGCGGCGTGCTTCTGAACCAGAGTAGCGTCCGCAACGGTGATGAAGCCGTCGCCGTTAACATCGCCGAGCATTGCGCTGTTGCCCGAGATAACGGTGTTCTTTGTAACGGTAACGCCCGATACGGTCTGCGAAGTGCCGTTGTCAACGGGATACTTATTAGTTCCGCTGTATCTTACGCCGAGCACCTTGACATTGAAGTTTGTCGTTGTTGTGCCCGAGCCGAGGATCTTGAAGGTCGCCTTTACAAAGTCCTTCTCGGTCGAGAAATTGGCGAAGTTCAGCGTTGTAAAGTTGCCCTTTACAAGACCTGCTGTCGCTTCGTCATAAGCGAAGTTATCAACGTTGGGCATTGAAGCCGAAACGAAATCGAGCTTAGATGTGTCGTAGCTGAGCTCCCACTGTGAGTTTACGAGAGGAGCGGATGACTTGAGCTTGTAGTCAACGGTGATGTACTGCTCGCCGTTGGAGTTTGTGAAGGTCTTGCTCGGGAAGTAGTTTGAGTTTGCTGTGATCTTGAGCGGATCGCCTGTGGGAATGGTGGGATCGTCGCCGGGGATCGGATCAACTGTGGTGGTATTGCCTATGCGAGCGAGAGGTGATGTGATAACATCCTCGTCCTCTTTTTCCTTAGAGGTACTCGCGTCGGACGAATATGAGCCCTTGACGTTGTCGAGCATAGTGTCGTCAAACGGGATGCAGTCAAGGCCTGATTCGCCGCGTGTAGCAACGAGCATTGCGCCGATACCGTTGTTCTTGATATAGTTAGCGTCGATGCCGAGGGTAGCAAGCGGGATCTGGATCTCATAGAATGAGTCGTAAGTGATCTTGTGAGTTCTCTTTCCGCCGCTGTAGGTCTTGAAGTCTACCCAGTTGGAGCTGTCGCTGTAAACGTCGTTTGTGCTGTTTGAGCCGTTAAGGCCGTAGATGTGGCTGCAGATGTTTGTCTCTGCCATCTTGTAGGAAATACCGTTCTTTGAGAATTCCTTACAGCCTGTTGTGTAGTTGGTGTTGCCCTGAGCGTCAACAGCGCTGAACATAGCCGGTACGCCGTTTCCGGGCTTGCCGCTCATATAAAGCAGACGGTCAACGTGCTGATCGAACTTAAGACCCATCTTCTGTCCCCAGATGGGGTTGCCGTCGGTGTTTTTGTTTGACATAGAAACGCTTGAGGGGTCAACGCTGAGCGCGAGGATAAGCGGAACGTCAAGCACGCGTCCGCCGTCAGAGAGAGGACCGTCGCCTTCTCTGTCAGCCCATGTGTCGGTGGTGTTTACCATCTGCCAGCCTACATAGAGGTTTGAGCTGTCCCAAGCGGCAAACAGAGCGTATGTATCGAGCACGCAGTTTTCGTGGCCGCCCTTCCAGTGGTTGGCAACGTCCCAAGCGGCGCCCTGAGCAATGAGCATACTCTCGTCCCAATCGGCAGCGCTTCCGTCGATCGTGATAGTTTTTTGTACGCCTGCCTTATTGTTGGGGTTGGTCGCGTAATAAGAAGGCGCGAGTGTACCTGTTGAAGCGAAAGCCGTTACCGAAAACAAGGAAACAAGCAGCGCGGCAACAAGAATAATACTTGTGATTTTTTTTGACATTCTCATCGTTAATCAGTCCTCCTAATTCTTTAACGGATGTTATTCCGCATATATTTCCAACTTTATTATATCTGGTTTTATTTGAAAACTCAACCTAAAAAATGACACTATTTACTTTTTGGCACTT
>JBGULZ010000338.1:0-6083 GCA_045116595.1 Ruminococcus sp.
TTGTCCTTGTTGTCGGTAACATATCCCGCGGGCATAGAAAAGCTCTGCGCCTTTAGTATTGTCGATATGCTGTCGATGGTGACAAGGTTGTTCGCGTTTGCCTTATCCTTTGCCTTGGTCTTTTCTTCGCCCAAGGTCTTTAGCGAATCGTCGACCTGCTTTTCCGCCGCGGAAAGCTGTGTGGTGGCAGCGGTGATCTCGCTTTGCTTAGCAAGCATAGCGGCATTTGCGGCGGACATTTTATAGTCCGCGCTCGACTGCTGCTGAGAGATCATCGCGAGCGCGTCGTTTACCGAAACGCTCTTGTCGTCTATGCCCTCCAGCGCAGCGTCGATCTGCTTGATGCCCTCGTTTATCTTGGCGATCTGGTCGGTCATACCCTTTAGGGTGTTGTCGAGGTCGTCAAGCGACGCACCCAAGCCGGAGACGGTCTTTTGGATCTGCTCCAATGAAGCGTCAAGCTGCTTTAGCGCGTCCTCGGCTGTCTTTATGGTCTGATCGAGCGTCGCCGGGTCAAGCCCGAGCGTTTTGAGATATGCTTCGATCTGCTTGATCTGCTTGTTTATCTCCTCGATCTGCTCGGGTGTGAGCGATTGATCGTCGAGCTTTTTGACAAGCTCGGAGTATTCGTCGCTTATCTTTTTAAGGTCGGCGATCTTTTCCTCGAGCTCGGTCTTTTGCTTGGTCAACTCGTCATAGGTCTGCTTGACCTTAAGGAGCATTTGATAATTCTGCTCGAGCTGCTGCTTTGTGAGCGTCAGCGCGGACTTTTGGTCGAGCAGCTGCATCTTTGCGGAAAGGATCTGTACCTGTCCGTTGTCAGCCTTTTTCTGCGCTTCCGCAAGCTGTTTTGCGAGCTCCTCCTGCTGAGCGCCGAGCTGATCCACTGATGAATCTATCACGCCCGCGCCGTCCTCGGCGGCGGAGATGTTCTTTTGGATCTCGCTCTTTGCGTCATTGAGCTTATCCTCGGCGTCCGCGAACTGGTCGTCAAGAGCTCCGTTGATTTTCTTGTTGAGGTCATCGAGCTTATTTTTAGAGATAACAACGCTCTCCTGCTCCTTTAGCAGGCCTGTGGTCGAAACCGAGGCAACGCCGTCTATACCCTCTGCCTTTGCCAAAATCTCGTTTTCAACGAAATCCGATATCTCGAGCCTGTTTTTATCGCCGTAGTCAACGGCTGTCATAGCGACAGGCAGGATATCCGGATTGATCTTGAGCAGGTAGGGCGTTCCGACCGTTTCGTCCCAACTGTCCTCCAAAGCGTCAAGAGCTCCGCGCACATCGATAGAGGCGGTATCCATATTGGTACCGTCTTCAAACTCGACGATGAGCACGGAGTAGTTGTCATATGAAGTCGATGTTGTTCTTTTGACTCCGTCAATTACGGAAACAGAGCGTTCAAGCGGCTTTGTTACCGTCATCTCAACCGTTTCGGGAGTCTGCCCGGGATAGGTAGTCAGTATCAACTGATAGGGCAGATCCATATTCGGCAGGAGATCGGGAGTCATTTTGCTGAAAGCAACTATACCCAGCACAATAACCAACACTACCGCGACAAAAACGGTCATTGGTTTTTTTACGCTGAATTTTGATAGCATTTGATCACCTTATTGCATAATGATAGCTAAATTGTTTCCTACGGAAACAGCTAAATTACGGCTTGCGCCGTAGCTAAATTGTTTCCTGCGGAAACAGCTAAATTATTTCGCTTCGCTCAATAGCTAAATTTTTCGGTAAACCGAAAAGCTGAGTAAAATACAACTCGCGAAGCGAATTTAGCTTGCCGAAGGCAAATTTAGCTTGCGAAGCAAATTTCACTCGCCATAGGGCGAATCTCACTTATTTTATCGCGCCCCGCTTGATAATATACAGCTTGCGCAGATAGCGCGCCTTTGTTTCTTCGGGATCCGTATCGAAAACATAGTAGTTATACATCTCGTTTTTAAGCACGGATGTAAGTATCTGCTGAAGATATGTAAGATCCTCGTCTGACTTGAATCTGAAAGACTTGCGCGAGAACTCGTCAGTGATGTTGATGAATTCTTCGATACTATTATATTGCTTGATGTAGCGCTTAACGATGTAATCGGACACAAGGTTGTTGTTGGCTCTTATGTTCGAGATAAGGTTTCTGAGCACCTTTCTGTTGCGCTCATCCTTTGATAATCCGACGATGATGTCGTATACACACTCAAAGGTGTAGAAAATATCGCCGTCGGAGCTGATGATAGCCCTGCGCAGATCATCTATAACTAAATTGAGATAGGATCTGATCAGAACCTCTACCAGGTCAAGCTTATCGTCAAAATACTGATAAAAGCTTCCGCGCGAGATGTTAGCCTTTTGAACGATGCGGTTTATGCTTACCTTGTCGTCCTCGGCGTTCGCGAACTCGTCCACGATAGCGTTCGTCACTCTTTGACGTTTCTCTTCCGGCAGGTTGTAAAATGTCTTTTTGATCATAATGAATATCCCCCTTGATTTGTCAATATGACTATCTGTCATATTGTAGCACTTTACAAAGCAAAGTGTCAAGACTAAAAAGGACTTTTTTCTATATTGCTATTGACAAAAAAGGGTATTTATACTTAAATCCGACAAAAATTGTATGATTTTCAAAATACGACCATATTACAACCATATATAAAATACCATAAACGCTCAGCTTTATATTTCGGCAAAAGAACATTAATTTAAACGCGTGAAAAAAAGGCGACAAATCGCTCAAAATAACGCACAAAAACAGGTTGGAAATTCTTGAATTTTGTTTCCGTTTGTGGTAAAATAGTTTGGTATATGTAAGGATATACCGGTAAATGCAATTTACATCAGCTATACCCGACTTCAACAGGAAAGGAGTAAATATGGCAAAGGATATGCTTGACGCTGTTTGCGCCGCCGAGGAAGAAGCGGCAAAACGCGAGGAAAAAGCAACTGAGCAGGCTGCCCAAGCTCTTGAAAAAGCAAAGCAGGACGCCGCCGCTCTGATTGATGAACGCAAAAATGCCGCTGAGCAAAAGTCAAAGCAGGAGATCGACAAGGCAAAGGAAGCCTTTGAGAAAAACAGCCTTGACGCCAAAGCGGAAGCACAAAAGCAGTGCGACGAAATATCAGCGCTTGCTGACAAAAACCGCGACGCGGTAATAGGAAAAGCAGCCGAGCTGCTTTTAAATTGAGAACAGATAATTGAGAATCAAATCAACTCTCAACTCTAACAAAAGTGTGGTGATACTATTTGGCAAAAGAAAAAATGAAAACCGTGCGGATAATCGCGCTCCGCGAGGACAGAAAACGCCTCCTTGAACACCTGCAGGACAGCGGTCTTGTTCAGGTCAAAAAGTGCGAGAACGGCAAAAAGGGCTTCAAAAAGGTCGATATGACCTCGCAGATGCAGGTTTTTGAGCGAAACGTTCAGCTGACCGAGCAGGCGTTGAAGATCCTTGATAACGCCGTTCCCGAAAAGGCGGGTCTGCTGGCTTCATTTAAAGGAAGGCGCGAGGTCGACCCCGACGAGATCGGCGTGATCGCCTCAAAGTCGGGCGACGTGATAGCCGCCTGCACACGGATAGTCGAGCTGGACAAAGGGCAGTCGGACAACAACGCCGAGCTCGTAAAGGTCCGCGCAAAGCTCGATATGCTCGAGAGCTGGAAGAACCTTGACATCCCGCTCAACTCCACCGGCACAAAGTCTACCGCGATATTCGTGGGAAGTCTGCCCGAGGAATACAACGAGCAAAGGCTCAAAGAAGCCATCGCCGCTGAAAACCCGAAGCTCGAATACGAGCTCGAGATCATCTACAGCGGAAAGGGACTGACGAACATGGTCGTGTTCGTCCCGATCAGCCAAAAGGTAATGGCGGAGGACACCCTGCGGAGTCTCGGATATTCACGTCCGATGAGCCCCACAAGCAAGGTGCCTATGGTCAAGACCCAAAAGACTATCGAAAAACGCGAACGGCTCCTGAAAGAAAACGAAGAGGCTCAAAAGGAGATAGAATCCTTTACCTCAATGCGCGAGGATATAAAATCCACGCAGGATTATTTCAGGATCCGTACCGAAAAATACAATGTAATAAACACCCTCGACCACTCAAAGCACGTCTTTGTGCTTGAGGGATATATCCCCGAGAGCGACTGCGAAAAGCTTGAGGCTCTCTGCACAAGAGTCTGCGACTGCGTTGTTGAATTCGGCGAGGCGGGCGACGACGCTCCCGTAAAGCTCAAAAACAACAAGTTCGCGGAACCGGCGCAGAACATCCTGATGATGTACTCGCCGCCGGGCAAGGACGACATCGATCCGACGCCGGTGCTTGCGTTCTTCTTCTACTTCTTCTTCGGAATGATGTTCTCGGACGCGGGCTACGGACTGTTGATGGTCATCGCGACGGGACTTATCATAAAGATATTCAAGCCCGACAAAAAGATGTACGATAACCTGAAGCTCTTCCAGTACTGCGGAATCTCCACAACGCTGTGGGGGCTTGTGTTCGGAAGCTTCTTCGGCGACGCTCCGGACGCTATCTACAACGCGTTCACGGGCGCCGATATCCACATACCGTGGCCGACGCTCGACCCGCAAAAGGACGCGCTTACGCTTCTTATCATATCTATCGCGTTCGGACTTGTCCACATCCTCGTCGGTATGGGCTGTAAGTTCGTCGCCTGTATAAAGAAGAAGGATTACGCGGGAGCGTTCTTCGACACGGGGCTTTGGATGCTTTTGCTCATCGGCTTCGCTGTTTTGGCGGCAGGTGTAGCGCTCTCCCCCACGCTCATCACGGTCGGCGCGGTCATCGCCGTAATCAGCGCGGTCGGACTTGTGCTCACCCAAGGCAGGGGCAAAAAGGGCATCGTCGGCAAGGCGGTCGGCGGACTCGCCTCGCTTTACGACATCACGGGCTACATCAGCGACCTGCTCAGCTACTCCAGACTTCTTGCTCTGGGACTGACCACGGGCGTTATGGCTCAGGTGTTCAACAAGCTCGCGACAATGATGGGTACAAACGTGCTCGGCATCGTATTTATGATCGTGATCTTCCTCATAGGACACGCGATCAATATCGGACTCAACGCGCTCGGCTCATACGTTCACACTATGAGGCTGCAATACGTTGAAATGTTCAGCAAGTTTTATGAGGGCGGCGGCAAAGAATTCGAGCCGTTCTCGTTAAATAACAGTAAATATATTAAAATTCAGGAGGATAAATAATTATGAATGGAATCTTTTTAGCAATCTTAGGCGCGGCTATCGCAACAGTTTTGGCAGGTATCGGCTCGGCAAAGGGCGTAGGCTCTGCCGCACAGACAGCTATGGGCGTTCTCTCAGAGGACTCCTCAATGTTCGGTAAAATGCTCGTACTTACACTTCTCCCCGGTACACAGGGACTTTACGGCTTCATCGTAGGCTTCCTTATTCTCGTAAGCGCTAACATTCTCAGCGGTTCACCCGACGTTACTACAATTCAGGGCTTTGCGTATCTCGGCGCTTCGCTCGCTATCGGCTTCGGCGGACTTTTCTCCGGTATCGCACAGGGAAAGGCAGCGGTTTCCGGTATCGCTATGACAGCAAAGGACGAAAAGAACTTCTCAAAGGGTATGGTATCCGTAACCCTCGTTGAGATCTACGCTCTGCTTTCATTCATCGTTTCACTTCTCGTAGTAATCCAGGTTCCCAACTTCGGTTAATTATCAATTAACGATTAATAATTAACAATTAACGGTTAAGGGTCGCTTTGCTCCGAATATATATCGGCTGAGTTTTAGTAACAGTATTAAACTCATAACTCTTAACTCATAACTCAGAAGAAAGGACGGTGGATCTCGTGACCGGCAGTGAAACAATATTAAACAGAATCAAAACCGACTGCGACCAAAAGGTCAACGCCATTGAGCTTGAGGCAGGCGAAAAGCGCAAAAAACTTTTGAACGACGCCGAGGCTCAGGCAGCGCGGCTCGAGAGCGAAATCGCCGACAAAACAAGCCGCACGGTAAAAAGGCTTGAGGCAAACTCAAAAAGCCGCAGCGAGCTTGAACGCCGCAACGCTCTGCTAAAAAGGCGCAGAACGGAGATAGATAATACA
>JBGULZ010000339.1:0-2964 GCA_045116595.1 Ruminococcus sp.
CGGCTATCACTAAGACGTATGACCGCGCTTTGGAATACTTGAATACTCACGCGGTCGCGCATACGTCGAATCAACGGATTCACGAGAACTACCATGACCGTGATATGATCAGCAATATGGTTTACGAAATGACCGTATCTGTGTGGGAAGAAACCAAATACGACAGAGCAAAACAAGAATCTGTGCCTGTCGCGTGGTATGTTACGTGGGATGTGGATATGCGATCGCCAAAGCACGGCTGCTGTGTTGAGATCGCGGGTCAAAGGCGAAAGCGTTACACCGATAAAGCGGCTGCGGAAAAATATATCGAGGGTCGCAAAAAAGCCTTTGCACAGTATTTCAAAGAAATCTCACCGCCGATACCGCAGAATTACGCTGAGTATTTCAAGGTAAACGGCGTATTACTGCCCGGATATACGGTTGAAGGTCAAGCGCCTGTCCCTTCAAACAAAACCGCCGATGAGATCATCAATGAGATCAAAGGCGGCGATTGCTTGTCTAATGAAAAAAAGCCTTCCGTGCTGAAAAAGCTGACGGAGGGCAAAACCAATAGCTCTACTCCCTCGAAGGGAGCAAAACGGAAGGAGGAACAAAGTAAATGAATGTTTTAATGGTGGAGCCCGGCAAGGCGCCCTATGAAACCGAGATCGGCGACGGTCTGGAAGCGATGCAGGCCGCCGTCGGCGGAAATATTCAGGCAGTTTATCCCTATGAGGATTTGGTCGGACTTGTCTGCAATGAGGAAGGTAAGCTCGAAGGCTTGCCGCTTAACCGCGCTCTCAGAACCGAGGACGGCGAAATCTACGATATTATCGCCGGCAACTTCTTTATCTGCGGTCTCGGAGAGGAAAACTTTTGCAGTCTCTCGCCTGAACTTGCCGAGAAGTTCAAGGAGGAATTCAAGCACCCTGAAAAGTTTGTCAGGATCGCGGGTAAGATCCTCGCTGTCAAACAGCCTGTACCCGGCGACGGCGCGCCTGAAATGCCTCAAAAGGGTCCTGAGCTGTAATGTGGATGTCGATTCAGGAGCCGTATTTGCTGATCGTGCGGCATGACGATTTCTTTCCCGATCCGCGCCGTGAAGATGAAAATTTTGGAACCATGATTTGTTTTCACCGGCGTTACAGTTTGGGCGACGAACACGGTTACAAAAACTCCGACGAGCTGATCAAGGATTTGTATATCAAGGCAGCCGGCGGCGGTGAGCAGGGAGAGCAAAAGTATGAGGATTTAATGGATAGGTTCGACGTATGGCCTGTGACCTTGCAGCAAATCCAAGCTAAAAATCAGGAGCTTATGTCAGAGATTGAAAAGGCGTATGTCGTGCTGCCTGTCTATCTTCTCGACCACAGCGGGTTATCCGTCAGCACTCACAGCTTTAACGATCCGTGGGACAGCGGACAGACGGGAATCATTTTCGCTTCGTTTGATAAGATTCGTGAGGAATACGGTGTTGAGAATGTCACGCCGGAGATAAGGAGCAAAGCGGAGGATTTACTTCGCGGCGAGGTCGAGCAGTATGACGCGTACCTGAACGGCGAGTGCTACGGCTACGAGCTGTATAAAAGCGGCGAGGTCGTGGATAGCTGCTGGGGTTTTACCGGAGCTTTTGACAAGGCATGTGAGGATATTGCCGACTATCTCCCCGACGGGTGCAGGGGGATGATAAAGGATTTATCCGAGGTCAACGATGCGCCCTCTGTTATCCAAACGCTGATGAAGCACGCGCGGATTCAGGCAGCGCAGGCGGAAAAAGACCACAACCGTCAATCTCAGCAGAATTCGCTTGAAGCGGTTTTGAGTTAAGGAAGGAGGAATAATTTGCAGGAAGAAATCGACCAAAGGACTGTATCAATCACCGTTCAGGCGGCAAAGCTGTCCGGGCGGGTGCTGAAAGCCGCGATTACGGCGGCGCTTCATAAAATGCAGCAGCAGCGCCATTCCGTCAAGGTCGGGCGCAACAGTCTGAAACGGCTGGCACAGGGCGACGGCGGTATGAATACGATCGAGGTGTCAGGGCGGCTGCGCTCGTTTGAGCGTTACGCGCGGAAATATCAGATCAGGTATCACATAGAAAAAGAGGTCGGCAGCAAGCCGCCTCGCTGGACGGTATATTTCAAGGCGAATCAGGCTGACGCGCTGACCGCAGCGTTTAAGGCGTTTACCAATAAAGACCTTGACCGCAGCAAGAGACCGTCGCTGGTGGCACAGTTTCGCAAATTCAAGGAGCTTGTCAAAACTCTTGGAAAAGATCGCGTCCGCAACAAGGAGCACGGAGGTCCCGAACTCTGAACAGAAACGAAGTTATCAGGAAATATATCATACCAAATTCTCCGTACCTGATTTTTGTCTGGCTGTTTTCTAAGCTCGGCGAGGCTATCCGGCTCGCGCCCGGTGCTGACACTTCCGTAAAGCTGTTGGGTTTGAATCAGGGCTTTTCGGCAGCGTTTGATCACTTTTTCCCTTCTGCGTTAATAGATGTTCTAATTGGAATAATCGGCGCGGCGGTGGTAAGACTGATTGTATATGTCAAAAGCAAAAACGCCAAGAAGTACCGTAAGAATGTCGAGTACGGCAGCGCACGCTGGGGTACCAAAAAGGATATTGCGCCGTACATGGACGCTGACAGGTGGAATAACATTATATTGACCGCGACCGAGGGTTCAATGATGTCCGGCAGACCGAAAAATCCGGCGTTCGCCCGAAACAAGAATGTGCTGGTCGTCGGTGGTTCCGGCTCAGGTAAGACTCGGTTTTTTATCAAGCCGAACCTCATGCAAATGCACAGCTCCTACGTTATCACCGACCCGAAAGGTACGGTATTGGTGGAGTGCGGAAAGCTGCTGCAGCGCGGCGCGCCGAAACGCGATAAGAGCGGAAATGTTGTGCGAAACAAGCAGGGCAAGGTTATTTACGAGCCGTATAAGATAAGGGTTTTTAATACGATCAACTTTTCAAAATCCA
>JBGULZ010000340.1:0-5760 GCA_045116595.1 Ruminococcus sp.
CGCTCATCGCCATCACCGGACAGGTCCGCAGCGATCTGCTCGGCAGGGATGTTTTCCAGGAGGCGGATATCACAGGCGCGTGCGAGCCGTTCGTAAAGCACAGCTATATCGTTAAAAAGACAGAGGATCTGCCGAGGGTTTTCAAGGAGGCTTTTTACATCGCTTCCACCGGCAGAAAGGGTCCAGTGCTGATCGATATCCCGATGGATATCCAGTATAACGAAATCGAGTCCTTTGAGTACCCCGAAGAGGTCAATATAATCGGCTACAAGCCCAACACAAAAGGCCACACCATCCAGGTGCGCCGCGCTGTTGAGGCGATAAAGAACAGCAAGCGCCCCGTAATAGTTTCGGGCGGCGGCGTGCTGCTCTCGGGCGTTAAGCCCAAGTTCAGAAAATTCGCGGAAAAAGCGCAGATCCCCGTTATCTCCACAATGATGGGTATCGGCGTTATGCCGAGCGAGCACGAGCTGTACCTCGGTATGCTCGGGACCCACGGCAAGGCGGTCGCTAACCGCGCGCTCCACGACGCCGACTTGGTCATCGTCTGCGGCGCAAGGCTCGGAGACAGAGCTATAGCGGCTCCGGACCAGATGAGCGAAAAAACGCTTGTTATCCACATCGACATCGACCCCGCCGAGATCGGAAAGAACGTCAAGACCGAGATCCCGATCGTAGGCGATATGAAAAACGTACTAAATATGCTGATAGAAAATATCGGCGACTACGTTGTTCCCAACCAGTGGCAGGAGACCGTTAAGACTTGGAAAAAGGACTTCCTGAGAGTTCCGCCCGTGTTTGACGGATTTGTTGAGCCGAGGACGCTTGTGGCGAATTTGAGCTCGATGCTCAAATCAAAGGCGATCCTTGTCGCGGACGTAGGGCAAAACCAGATCTGGTGCGCAAACAATTTCAGGATCCGCGACGGCAGGTTCCTCACCACAGGCGGTATGGGCACGATGGGCTACTCCATCCCCGCGGCGATAGGCGCAAAGTTCGCGAGACCAACCCGCGACGTTGTAGTTGTCTGCGGCGACGGAAGCTTTCAGATGAGTATGAACGAGCTCGCTACTATCGTCGGCAACGGCTTGGCGATAAAGATCATCATTATGCGCAACCACAGGCTCGGTATGGTGCGCGAGCTTCAGGATAATTACTACGATTGCAGACATTCCGGCACGATTCTGGAGGGCGACCCCGATTTCCTTAAAATCGCGGAGGCTTACGGGATCGACCACGCGGAGGTAAGCTCCAACGCCGAGGCGGAGGAAGTTTTGAAAAAGGTCGTAAAATCAGACAAGCCGTTTATCCTTGTCTGCAATGTCTATCCCGACACACCGTCGATATGAGTTGATAAGGAGGCTATAAAATGCAGTATACATTATCAATTCTCGTAGAAAACCACGCGGGCGTTCTCTCGAAGATATCGGGACTATTCTCGCGCCGCGGATTCAACATCGACTCGCTGGCGGTCGGCGTTACAAACGACCCGAGGGTGTCGAGGATAACCATAGTCGCCAACGGCGACGAGTACGTTGTAGAGCAGCTTGAAAAGCAGCTCAACAAGGTGATCCCCGTCATCAAGGTAAAAAGGCTCACGGAGGGCGAGTTCATCAGCCGCGAGCTGATACTTATAAAGGTCCACTGCGCGCCGTCAAAGCGCTCGGAGATCATCAAGACCGTAGAGATAATGCAGGCTAAGATCGTAGACGTGGCGCAGAGCTGCGTTACCGTTGAGTACTGCGAGCAGGCATGCAGGGTAGAAACGCTCATAGATCTGCTCAGACCCTACGGCATAAGAGAAATTGTAAGAACAGGCACAGTCGCTATCGACAAGGGTAATACGGCGGTTTCTGTTTAACAAAATTTATTATTCATATTAATTATGGAGGCATAAAAAATGAAAGACTACAGCGAAAACATGAAGGCACCAATTTATTATCAGTCCGATTGTAACCTCTCACTTCTTGAGGGCAAAACAATCGCGATCATCGGCTACGGCAGCCAGGGTCACGCTCACGCGCTGAACCTTAAGGAGTCGGGCTGTAACGTAATCATCGGTCTTTACAAGGGCAGTAAGTCATGGGCAAGAGCCGAGGAGCAGGGCTTTGAGGTTTACACAGCCGCCGACGCTGCCAAGAAGGCTGACATCATTATGATCCTTATCAACGACGAGAAGCAGGCAGCTATGTACAAGAAGGACATCGAGCCCAACCTTGAGGCAGGCAATATGCTTATGTTCGCTCACGGCTTCTGCATCCACTTCGGTCAGATCGTTCCTCCCGCGGACGTTGACGTTACAATGATCGCGCCCAAGGGACCCGGACACACTGTTCGTTCCGAGTATCAGGTAGGCAAGGGCGTTCCCTGCCTTGTTGCGGTTTATCAGGACGCTACAGGCCAGGCTAAGGATCTTGCTCTCGCGTACGCTCTCGGTATCGGCGGAGCAAGAGCAGGCGTGCTCGAGACAACCTTCAGAACAGAGACAGAGACCGACCTCTTTGGTGAGCAGGCTGTTCTTTGCGGCGGCGTTTGCGCGCTTATGCAGGCAGGCTTTGAGACTCTCTGCGAGGCTGGCTACGATCCCAGAAACGCTTACTTCGAGTGCATCCACGAGATGAAGCTCATCGTTGACCTCATCTATCAGTCAGGCTTTGCGGGTATGAGATATTCAATCTCTAACACCGCTGAGTACGGCGACTACATCACAGGTCCCAAGATCATCACAGACGATACAAAGAAGGCTATGAAGAAGATCCTCGACGATATCCAGGACGGTTCATTCGCCAAGGAGTTCCTGCTTGATATGTCACCCGCAGGCGGTCAGGCTCACTTCCGCGCTATGAGAAAGAAAGCTGCCGAGGCTCCCGCAGAGAAGATCGGTGAGGAAGTAAGAAAGCTCTACAGCTGGTCTGACGAGGACAAGCTCATCAATAACTAATTATTAGAGTTAAGAGTTTAGAGTTAAGAGTTTAATTATATTCTCTTTTAACGTTTAACTTAAATCAGAGGCTCCCTTAACGCTTTGGCTTCGAGGGAGCCTTTTTATAAAATGGTGAATTATATGGAAAATAATCTTTTGCAGCGCATCAACGAGCTCGCCAAAAAGAAAAAGACCGAGGGCTTGACTCCGGAGGAGCAGGCGGAGCAAAAAAAGCTGTACAAAATCTACCTCGGCGATATCCGCGCCCAGTTTGACAAAACGCTCGACAACGTCAGCGTAAAGAACAAGGACGGCTCGGTGGTACCGTTTAAAGAGGCGTATAAAAAGAAGAAGTGAGCACGATCGATGCTCACTTCTTTATTGAGATTTAATTGTCGATACCTTCCCGATTAGTCCGCTTCCATAAACTTAAAGCCATTTTTCTCGGCATATGTCTGAGCTGCGGAACCCTTTTGACCCTTTATGGTAAAGCCGTCGTATTTGGCATATCCTTCTTCATTGCTGTTATGGTCGTAAAACCCAAACGCGTGATCGCCGATGCTTTTGACCGAGGCGGGGATCGTTACGGATTCGAGCTTATCGCAGTCAACAAACGCCATATCGCCTACGGTTTTGAGAGAATCGGGGAAGTTGATCTCGCTCAGGTTCTTGCAGTTATAAAAGGCGTTGTATTGAATATCTGTAATACTGTCGCCCAATGAAATGGATTCCAATTTAGTACAGCCACCGAACGCGATACCGGAAATCACGGTGACTCCCGACGGGATCTCAACGCTCTTTAAGTTTTCGCATTCGTCGCAAATAGACTCGCTTACAGTTGTGATTTTGGGAGGGAGTTTTAGTTCTTCCAAGCTTGTGCAATCCTTGAAGGTGAGACCGCCGATCGACGTAACGCTGTCGGGGATTGAGATGGAGCGGAGCTTTTCGCAGTTTTCAAACGCGCAGTCGCCAATTTTAGTAACGTTTTCGGGAATATTTATTTCCGTTAAGTTTACACAGTTTTCAAAGGCGGATTCGCCGATCTCGGTCACGGTATCGGGCAGCTTTACGGTTTCAATCTTATCAAAATGATTAAGGTCCTTGCCGGTGTTTCCTTCTTTTCCGTAACTGAAGGCGAAATACCCTACCGAGGTAATTCCTTCGGAGATCACAATATGCTTTGGATTCTCTATTTTACAAAGCTGAGCGTTCAGATGACTGTCAACGCTGAACTCGCCTGTGCCGCTGATCGTCACGGTTTCGCTCTCTTTATCATAGGAGCACCTTGATTTCAAGGTGTTGTTTGAAGAACCCTCAGACTGAGAGGATGTATCAGGGTTAGTCACGCATGCCGAGAATAGCGTAAGGATGAAAATACAAAGCAGAAATACAGAAATGTCTTTTTTCATAATGATCACTCCTTCCAATGTGCTTTTATTTTAGCACAAATACGTCAAAATGTAAATTGTGAGGAAGGTAGATTATTACATTATCGGTTTAGTTGCCTTGCACAAAACAAATGGCAGCCGCACGGACTGCCATTTATAACAAATTAAACTCTAAACACTAAACTCTGTATTTTAAAAGTCTTGCCGAGATCAAGACGCAGATCACGCAGACGCCGGTGTCGGCAACTACCGACATCCAGATCGCCGCCAAGCCGAAGCAGGCTAACAGGATGACCAAAGCCTTAACGGCAAGCGCGAAGATGATGTTGCCCTTGATGGTGCGCATTGTCGCGCGGGCGATTTTGACCGCCGCGGGAAGCTGCTTTAGGTTGCCTGACGAGAGAACCATATCGCTCGATTCTATCGCCGCCTCGCTGCCGAGACCCATTGCCGCTCCGCAGTCGCTCGCCGCAAGCACGGGCGCGTCGTTTATACCGTCGCCGACAAAGCAGACCGTGTGGCCTTCCTCTTTTAATTCGGCGACCTTCTCGGGCTTTTGGTCGGGGAGAAGCTCGGAATAATATCTGTCGATACCGATTTTCTTCGCGATTTTATGCGCGGCGGATTTTTTGTCGCCGGTCAGCATGACCGTCTTATGGACGCCGAGCTTTTTGAGCTTAGATATAACGCTCTTTGCCTCTTCTCTCACCGTGTCGCTGAGCTCGATCGCGCCTATAAGCTCGCCGTCATATACGAGGTACACGGCGGGTCTTTCTTTCAGTTCTTCGGGTACCGAGCCGTTGAGCAGGCGGTCGTTTCCGCAGGCGATGGTTTTGTTTTTATATGTAGCCGAGGTTCCGCGACCTGCGACCTCTTTGTAGTCGCTTAGTCCTTTCGCGGGGTTTTCGGTCGCGTCCTTTATTGCCATCGCGATCGGGTGAACGGAGTATTTTTCGCAGGCTGCTGCGAGGGATAATACCTCGTCCTCGCCGTAGTTACCGTATGTGTAGATCTTGCTTACGGAAAGGTCGCCCTTTGTCAGCGTTCCTGTTTTGTCAAAGGCGAAAACGTCGGCTTTGGCAAGAGCCTCAAGGTAGTTGCCGCCCTTGATAAGCACGCCGTTTTTTGAAGCCGCGCCGATTCCCGAATAGTAGGAGAGCGGGACCGAGATGACGATCGCGCACGGACACGAGGCGACGAGAACTACAAGTGCGTTATAGACCCAATCCGAAAAGCTGCCGAGCCCGAACAGGGGAGGAAGGATCGCGATAAGCAGCGCGATACCGATAACAACGGGCGTGTAAACCGCGGCAAAGCGCGAGATGAATTTTTCCTGGCTGCCCTTGTTCGCCGCCGAATCCTCGACCAGTTTGAGGATCCGCGAGGCTGTGCTTTCGGAGGCTTCCTTGGTGGTTTCAATAGTCAGCAGTCCGTCGCCGTTGATAGAAC
>JBGULZ010000341.1:0-2736 GCA_045116595.1 Ruminococcus sp.
TATCCCCGAGGAGGACGAAAAGTTCACCGATTTTGACGAAGCCGCCGCAAACGATGACGGCTACGCATTTTGGAGCGGCAAGCTCACCTCGGGCGAACCCGCTATGAGCGAGACGAGGGTCATCAAGGACCCAGACGGCGCTGTTGTAGGCGCTGTCCGCTACATAGTCAGCATGGAGCCCGTAAACAGCAGGATAATGCTGACCGCCGCTATCATCGTAGCTATCGGGCTGATCATTTTGGGCTTGGTAATAATCTCGGGACTTCTGTTTATCCGCTCAATCGTAAAGCCTATCCAGAGGCTTTCGACTGCCGCGGAACAGATCGCGCAGGGCGATTTTTCCGCGTCGGAGAAGATCGAGCACAAATACGACGACGAGATCGGCGACCTCTGCGACGCCGTCAGCGATATGGCAAAGGATCTGCAAACCACAGAACAGATGAAAAACGACTTTATCTCCCGTGTATCTCACGAGCTGAGAACTCCGCTGACCGCCATCAAGGGCTGGGCTGAGACGATGCAGCTCAGCGAGCGCGGAACGCTTGACCGCCGCACCTTTGACAAGGGTATGGGAGTAATCATAAAGGAAAGCACAAGACTAACGAGCATAGTTGAGGAGCTGCTGGACTTCGGCAGGATCCAGAGCGGCAGAATGGTTTTGATGAATGAAAAGATCGACATCCTCGCCGAGTTTGACGAGACCGTGTATATGCTCAAGGAACGCGCCGTTGAAGAGGGCAAGCACCTGCTCTATGACGAGCCCGAGGTAGTTTATCCCCCGATCTACGGCGACAGGAACAGACTGAAACAGGTGTTCATCAACGTACTCGACAACGCGCTCAAATACACGCCCAAGGGCGGTGTTGTGGCGGCGCAGGTCATCTATACGAAGGATGAACCCGATATCATAAAGATAGTAGTGACCGACACCGGCTGCGGTATCCCCGCCGAGGACTTGCCCAGGGTCAAGGAAAAATTCTACAAGGCTAACCAGACCGTCGGCGGCTCGGGCATCGGACTCGCCGTTGCCGACGAGATAATGAACCTCCACCACGGCTCGCTCGACATAGAGAGCGGCGAGGGCGTAGGAACGACCGTGACACTCACCTTCCCCATCTACAAAGAAGGCGCGGAGAATATACGCAATGAGGTAGTTAAAATATAGAGTTAAGAGTTTAGCGTTGAGAGTTTAATATTATTGTCACCGCACATCTGCAACTATAAAAAATTAAACTCTAAACTCTCAACACTAAACACTAACTGAAAGGACAAGGTATATGAGTAAACAAACCAGAAGGATAACCTCAATCGGCGGAAGCGCGCTGATCGAGGGCATTATGATGAGAGGACCTAAGAAAAGCACGGTTTGCGTGCGCACGGGTCCGGATGAAATATACTCCGAGGATGTCAGCATCAACACCATCCCATCCAAAATCAAAGCGTTCAAGCTCCCGATATTAAGGGGCTTTGCGGGTCTGATCGACTCAATGCGCCTGAGCTATAAGTCGCTTATGCTCTCGGCGGACAAGGCGATCGACTCGGCAGAGATAGAGGAAGAACCCTCAAAATTTGAAAAATGGCTCGATGAAAAATTCGGCGACAAGCTCGTAAAGGTGCTTATGGTATTCGCGTCGGTCATCGGCATAGCGTTCGCCATCGGACTGTTCTTCTTTTTGCCGTCGTTTTTGTTCGACCTGTGCGGCAACTTCATCCCCGCGTTCAGGGTCGACGAAGCCGGAAGCAACGCCGAGCTTGTAAGGCTCTGGAAGTCGATTTTTGAGGGCGTTTTAAAGCTTATCCTCTTCTTCTCATACATCATCATCGTATCGCAGACGCCTGATATGAAGCGCGTGTTTATGTATCACGGCGCCGAGCACAAGACGATTTTCTGCTACGAAAACGAGGAAGAACTCACCGTGGAAAACGTAAGAAAGCAGATCCGCTTTCACCCGCGCTGCGGCACAAGCTTTATGGTGATTATGCTTATAATCAGTATTCTTGCCGGTCTTTTGGTTCCCGTGGCGCCGTTCGGGCTCCCGGTATTAAGACCTATATTCAAGATCTTGCTCATCCCGCTCGTCTGCGGACTGGGCTATGAGCTCATCAAGCTCTGCGGCAAGCACGACAACAAGCTGACAAGGATAATCGCCGCTCCCGGACTTTGGGCGCAAAGGATCACGACCAAGGAACCTGACGACGGAATGATCGAGGTAGCAATCAAGGCTATCGAGTCGGTTATCCCCGACGACGGCTCCGACATCGTACAAAACTGCGGATGCTAAAGGATACCTACACAAAGCTGCGCGAGATTTTGACTCAGGCTGACATCGAGTCGCCCGAATATGAATCGCGCCTGATAATCGAAAACGTGACGGGAATGAGCAGAGCGTCGCAGATAGCAAACGCCGAAGCAGAAATAAAAGGCGAAGAAAAAATGCTGCAAATGGCACAAAAACGCGCAGAGCACGTTCCCCTGCAATACATACTCGGAAGCTGGAGCTTTATGGGCTTTGAGCTAAAGGTCGGCGAGGGCGTGCTTATCCCGCGCGACGACACCGAGGTTTTGGTGAACCTCTGCCTTGAGTACCTCAGGGATATCCCAAGCCCGAGGGCTCTCGATCTATGCGCCGGCAGCGGAGCTATAAGTTTAGCGCTGAGCATGCTCGGCAACGCTGATGTAACTGCGGTCGAGCTTAGCGACAAGGCGTATAATTTTCTTTTAGAGAATATTAAAGA
>JBGULZ010000342.1:0-2938 GCA_045116595.1 Ruminococcus sp.
TTCCAATGGTGTAATACACAGCAAAGTTACGACCCGCCGTTGCAGAAACGTCTGAATTAAATCAAAGTTTTCCAAAGGCGGACTGCGGTATCGCCGCCGCGATTGCTTTAGTGATTTAAAACAAACAAGCGTTAAAGTTTAAGTGCACTTTTCACAAAGATATCCTATATTTCCTTTTACGCCTTGACAATTATATTAAAAAGTGCGATATTAATATAGCTGTTTAAAAGAGTAACTATATTATCAACTATAATTATAGAAAAGGAAGATTATATGCCAATCACAGAAATCCTAACCAGAAACGCCACCTATTTTCGGGATGACGTTGCGCTGGTAGAGATCAACCCCGACGTCAAAAACGTTCCCCACGTAACATGGCGCGAGTTCTCGCTGATAGAGTCCTCACGCAACGGCGCTTTTAAAAAGCAGATAACCTGGGGCGAATTTGACGTAAAGGCGAACCGGTTTGCCAATCTGCTGCTCTCGCGCGGAGTTAAAAAGGGCGAAAAGGTCGCGATTTTGCTGATGAACTGCCTTGACTGGCTGCCCATCTACTTCGGAATTTTGAAAGCGGGCGCGGTCGCCGTACCGCTCAACTACCGCTACACCGCGGAGGAGATCAAGTACTGCGTTGAGCAGAGCGATTCCGACTTCCTCGTGTTCGGCCCCGAATTTATCGGCAGAGTCGAGGAGATACACGACAGACTCAAAGTAAAAGATTACTTCTACGTCGGCGACGAATGTCCGTCTTTCGCGGACAGCTATGAGGAGATGATCGGCTACTGCTCAAGCCAGGCTCCGAGCGTTTACATCACCGACGAGGACGACGGCGCTATCTACTTCTCATCGGGCACAACGGGCTTTCCGAAGGCTATTTTGCACGCCCACAAGGCGCTTATGCACTCCGCGAAGGTCGAGCAGGCTCACCACGGACAAAAGAAGGACGACGTTTTCCTCTGCATTCCCCCGCTGTACCACACGGGCGCAAAAATGCACTGGTTCGGCAGTCTGCTGTCCGCAAGCAAGGCGGTGCTTTTGCGCGGTATCAGCCCCGAGGGCATCATCCGCTGCGTGAGCGAGGAAAGATGTACAATAGTTTGGCTGCTCGTTCCGTGGGCGCAGGATATACTCGACGCAATCGACAGCGGCAAGATCGATTTGAGCAAATACGAGCTCTCTCAGTGGAGGCTTATGCACATCGGCGCGCAGCCCGTGCCGCCGACACTTATAAAGCGCTGGAAGGCGATTTTCCCGCACCACGACTACGACACAAACTACGGGCTGAGCGAATCTATCGGCCCCGGCTGCGTTCACCTGGGCATTGAAAACACCCACAAGGTCGGCGCGATCGGCATTCCCGGCTACGGCTGGAAGGTCAAGATAGTCGACAGCGACCGCAACGAGATAACAAACGGCGTAGGCGAGCTTGCTGTTTGGGGACCCGGCGTTATGAAATGCTACTACAAGGACGCCAAGGCTACGGAGGAAGTCCTCGACGACGAGGGCTGGCTGTACACCGGCGATATGGCAGAGCGCGACAAGGACGGCTTTATCTACCTTGTCGACCGTAAAAAGGACGTTATCATCACGGGCGGCGAGAACATCTACCCGGTACAGATCGAGGACTTTTTACGCGCTAACGACGCTATTAAGGACGTCGCGGTGATCGGTCTCCCCGACCCGAGGCTTGGCGAGATCGCCACGGCTGTAATAGAAGTCAAGGAGGGTATGAGCCTGAGCGAGGAGGAAGTCAACGACTTTTGCCTTGACCTTCCGAGATACAAGCGCCCGAGAAAGATAATCTTCGCGGACGTTCCGCGCAACCCGACAGGCAAGATAGAAAAGCCCGTCCTGCGCAAAAAATACTGCGGCGAAAGCGTAGTAGCTCAGCAAAACGAGATCGATTCAGCTTCGCTGAGTTAAGAGTTATGAGTTATGAGTTGAGAGTTGCTTTAGCTAAAGGTTTTAATAAATTATAAAACCGGAGCGAAGCGACCCGAAATTATTCTCTATTCACTATTCATTATTCACTATTTATGGGGGTACATTAAAATGGTATTAAAAATCATTATGCTTGTGCTGTTCTTCGGCGTTATGGTAGGCGTCGGAATCTACTGCCGTAAGAACGCAACAGACGTAAACGGCTTTGTGCTCGGCGGCAGGAGCGTAGGTCCTTGGCTTACTGCTTTTGCTTACGGTACATCGTATTTTTCCGCGGTAATCTTCATCGGTTACGCGGGTCAGTTCGGCTGGAAGTACGGAATCGCTTCCACCTGGATAGGAATCGGCAACGCGCTTATCGGTTCGTTCCTCGCGTGGGCTATCCTCGGCAGAAGAACAAGGATCATGACCCAGCACCTCAACTCCGCTACAATGCCCGAATTCTTCGGCAAGCGCTTTGACAGCAAGGGTCTAAAGATCGGCGCGTCCATCATCGTGTTCATCTTCCTTATTCCCTACACCGCGTCGCTTTACAACGGACTTTCGCGTTTGTTTGAAATGGCGTTCGGTATTCCCTACATCTGGTGTATCATCGCTATGAGCGTGCTGACGGGTATTTACGTTATCGCGGGCGGATATATGGCTACGGCGATCAACGATTTTATCCAGGGAATCATCATGCTGATCGGTATCGTCGCTGTTATCGCGGCTGTTCTCACCAGCAAAGGCGGATTTATGGAGGCCCTCAACGGCCTTGCAAAGGTCACGGACGAAAGCGTAAGCACCACGCCCGGCGTGTTCAACTCCTTCTTCGGACCCGACCCGCTCGGACTGCTCGGCGTTGTTATACTCACCTCGCTCGGCACCTGGGGACTTCCTCAGATGGTTCAGAAGTTCTACGCGATCAAGCACGAGAGAGATATCCGCAAGGGTACTGTTATCTCTACAGCCTTCGCGTTTATCGTAGCGGGCGGCTGCTACTTCCTCGGCGGCTTCG
>JBGULZ010000343.1:0-5040 GCA_045116595.1 Ruminococcus sp.
TCGTCCCATTTGCCTTTCATCAGCATACCGAAGGTGCGGTTTGTGGTGATCGGTATCAGACCCTTTTCATCCGCGGACCAGTAGCAGAAATTCTCTTGTGGTATTTCTTGATCTATATGCACATACTTTTCGGGATCGGTAAATTCAGGAGAGAAGGTTACGGGCTTTCCGTAGGGGATTTCCGTTCTCATGCCCTGATATTTGACTTCTCCATCCTGTACAATGTAATAATTTAAGGTAAATGTGTGCGGCTTTGTTTGCGCTAAAACGGTCAGAGATTTACCGGAAGAATCAGGCGTCATATTCGTCGCGTCATCAGCGGTGAATTTGATAAGTTCCCACTCGATATCGTTCTTATATACCGAAACATCCTTTTGAGGTTCTTCCTTGTTGCCCGTTACCGCCAAAGCAGCCGTAACCAAAGGATTTTTATCAAAGAGCTTTTGCGCTTCTTCTGTCCAGAGATAGGTCGGAACGCCGGGCTGATTGTTGTTGCCGGAATAGCCTAATATCTCCTGATTATTGAGATCGACCTCAACGGTTTTGATTCTCTCTTCTCCGTAGCGATCGGTATACTTGAATTTGTAACAGCCCTTTGCCGTGACTGAATTGCTGAGCGTGTTGGTGATGTCGTAGTCGTCGTATGTGGTAACATAATCATTTACCGCTTCTTCCTCGACGGTATAATTGATCTTCACTTTGGTTCCGTCTACGGTTTTCAAAATCGGTTGATTGACAAAGCTGTATTTCCAGCCTTTTTCGGCATTTGTTTTAACAGATTCGACTTTAGTTCCGTCTGCCATCAGATTAACCGTGATCTCGTCAGGACGTTTATTCAGGATATTACCGCCGTCGACCCATGTCTTTGTGCCGGTGATGTTGGTTTGCAACCATGTGTTAAAAATCGTACTTCCGAACACAACGGAAGCGTAGTTATCGCGATTCTGATAACCGGACGGGTATGTCTCCGCATATGTCAGGGTGTTTTTATTCACGCCCTCACTGAGCTTGATTGGATTGGATACCCATGTAGACAGTCCGGCAAAGTTGCTTTTGCTCAGCTTGACCGGTGAACCGGCTATCTCTACGCCCGCGTTATAGATGTGGATCTTGATATATGACGGGCGGACGTCTTCTGTATCGTCTATCCAAACCTTAGTTACAATCAGGGTGTCCGGCTCAGTGGGTTCGGTTTCCTCTGTTGCCTCGGTCGTTTCTGTTGCCTCAGTTGCTTCGGTTGACTGGGTAGGAGTATCGGAGTCATCGGGATCATCGGGCGTATCGGGACCACCCGGACCGGGTACAACAGGCGGAACATCGACCGGAACGGGAACAACAATGGGAACGCCGGGATCATCATCGTCGTCATCGTCGTCATCGTCATCATCATCGTCATCATCCGAATCGGTTTTTGGTTCTGTCTTTTGGGTTGACTCTTCCTCCGGAGGCTCTGTAACCACAGTCGTAGGCTCCTCCGGCGGTTCTGTAGCCACAGTCGTAGGCTCCTCTGTCGGCTCTGTAACCTCAGTCGTAGGCTCCTCTGTCGGCTCTGTAACCACAGTTGTAGGCTCCTCTGTCGGTTCTGTAACCTCTGTCGAAGGTTCCTCTGTTGTTTCTGTTACCTCAGTTGTTGGTTCTTCTGTTGTAGGTTCCTCGGTCGTCGGTTCTGTTTGGCTCTTGCTGTCGATAAGATCCAAGCCCATATAGGAAGCCTCATAGCCCTCGGGTAAATCCTCGCGGATATAATAGTTTTTATAGCGGTCGGGGCTGTCTGCCGGGATCTTGAGCATCCACGTCCAGCCGTTCTCGCCGTTAGAGTCGCCGTTTGTTACCGTCACAGGCATCCCCTGCACTTCTTGCTCGACGCCGTCGTCATCCTTGTAGTAAACATGGAGATTGATGCTTTCGGGCCGGTCGGGAGCATCATCGTCCTTCCAGTACTTCGTACCGCCGATCACCTGATCACGGTTATCAGGATCATTAGGGTCGCCGTCGCCGGAATGGAACTTGACATTGATTACGTTGCAGGTGCGCTCGTAGTCATGTATCAGGCTCAGCGCGTAGCCCTTGATGCTCCAGTACTGACCAAATGGTTCATACATTACAGGAACACTGAAATCCAAGCGTGCTTCGTGGATAAGCGCGTCGAGGATCATTTCCATCATACCGGTCACAAGCTCAGCGCCCGCGTAATCCATCGGGAGCCTCTTCTCTCCCATTCCGTATTTTTTGACCGTGAACTTCACGCGCCAACGGGTCAGCGGATTTTGTGAATCCGGCGTTGCCTTGCCGACCGTCAGGCCGGTAGAAAAGTAATTGCTGAACAGCGCGTCTGTACCTGTGGTAACTAACATACTGAGCGGGCCGCCCAAATTCTTGCTGATTCCCTCGTTCACCCTATTCCTGATCGTATCTCCGCTGATCGGGATATCGGTGAGGTTCAGGCTGCCTACAACAGCGTCAAACGACGGAGTGTAGAAGTTTTGTTTCGTCAAATTGTTTGCCGCGGCATACTCTGTCTGTACCTTGCTCTCGAGCATCAAATAGACGGATTCGGGCTTTTCACTTTCTTCAAAATTGAGCCAGCGCTTGTAAACAGTGGTGTCAAGCACCGCGAGGTTGGTGATGTTCGTCTTATCCGGATATTCATCATCGGATTCATAGGTGACCATATATTTTGTTGTGTGCTTCGGAATGTCTTTGACACCGTCGAAATAACCGTCGATATCAAACATAACAAACGGAGGAGATACCACGGTGGTCTTAGCAAGATTCTTGATCCAGTCTACATTCGGCTCAAACTGCCAGATCACTTCGGGGTTCTTCGCGTTGTTGATGATCTGTGTGATTATCGGTCTGTCAAAATCCCAGGTATCATAGATCAGGCGATCCTTGACCTTTTCCTGGAAATCCTCCGCGTTCGGATCGAGCTCTGCGTCTTCTGCTTTCTTCGGACCCAGCTCGCGGATACGGTATTCATATTCTACAAATCTGCCGTCTTCTTCATCTTCGTATGCCGAAGGAACAGGGTCAAATTCGGCTTTCCAGTGATTATTGGCATCATCCAGCGTGACGAGCTGCAATGTCTCCCAGCTGCGGGCGCTCTTCTTACGCTGGAGGACGACTTGGATGGAACCCGGCTTGTCCATTCCGGCAAAGTCGATGTCCCATGTCTTGTCAACGGAATATGTAACGTTTTGGATTTCTGCGGGATCGAGCGGAACAAAGCGTCTGTTAGCTGCTTCCA
Source organism: Ruminococcus sp. (assembly GCA_045116595.1). Taxonomy (GTDB): domain Bacteria; phylum Bacillota; class Clostridia; order Oscillospirales; family Acutalibacteraceae; genus Ruminococcoides. Next base: position 3,248 of record JBGULZ010000343.1, read on the forward strand.
CCATTTCTTCGACTTTCGTATTACGGTAGCCGTAAACCGTGATGTCACCCGCGGCGCCGTCAAAAGCTAAATTGTGTAATGAAAACCGGCTGTCTTTTGAATAGATCGTGATCTTTTTTAACTTAGGAGAATGGAAAAAGCAATATTTTCCGATATAGTCAAGATTTGTGCCTACGGTGATCTCGGTTAGATTTTCACAATCTCTAAAGGCGGAATCGCCGATATGAGCGATATTATTCTGCATAATGACGTTTCGGATAGTTGAATTACCCTTGAACGCCTCTTCCTTGATTATAGAAAAGTCCTCTCCGCACAGCGATTCATTGGGATAGTCATCCGGTACCTTATCCGGAACGATAACATTTTCGTCATTGCCGTTGTAGCTTATCAGCTTTATGTGTCCGTCGTCTTCGCAGAAGGTGAAAAGCGGCAGGACGGTATCAGCCTGTGTAATCTCATGCTCTCCGTTTTCATCGGAGAAGAGCTTGCCGCAGTCGGGGCAGCGCCAATATTCGATATTGCCGTGTCTGTCCTCGGTAGGATAGACCTTTTCCACACGCTCCAGCTTGTGCTTCTTAGGCTGCGCAACCTTTTTTACATTGGTATAGGTATTACCTTCAAAGGTGACGGTCGCGGTGTATGTGATCTCTCCCTCTTCAAGGCAGATCGCCTGCTTGGTGACCTCAGAGGTGACTTGTGCTTCTACAGTCTGTGTATCGTCATTATGAGTGCAGGTGAACGCCGCGGTCGCGGAGGAGTTGTCTTCGCTCCAGCTCCACTCAGGTTCGCCGTAAGCGTGACCGAGCGATTTAAACGAGATGCCATTTTTATTCATCTCCGTTTGAACTGCTGTACCGCAGTAACCGTAAACAGTGACATTATTACTGAGAGAAAAAGCGGTGAAATGCATATCAAAACTGTCTTTCTTTGAGCAGATGGTGACTTTTTCCAGCTTGGGACAATCCGCAAAGCAAGTATTTCCAAGATGATTGAGACCTGTTCCGATATCCACAGTTTTTAAATTGGCTCAGTATCGAAAGGAATCGGTATCGATATTCACGATGCTGTCAGGAATACTGACAGATGTGATATCGGTATTTCCATTGAAAGCCCCTTCATTGATGATGGTGACGGTTTCCCCGCGGAGAGATTCAACCGGGTAAATATCAGGTATAACACTCGGGATAGTAACATCTCCATCATTGCCGTTATAGCTTATAAGCTTATAAAAATGGTCATAGGTGTACTCAAATGTAAAATATGGCAGAATCGTATCTTTTTCATTGATTTCTTTATCTTCATCTCCGCTTGCATCGGAGTAGTACTTATTGCATTCCGGACAATACCAGTATTCGATGTAGCCGTTTTGATCCTGCGTCGGAGGCACCTTTGGAAAATGCCTTAGTTCGTGACTTATTGGAATAGGCTCTGTTTTAACGTTTGTATAGGTTTGTCCGTTAATTACAGCGGTAGCTGTGTATTTGATTTCGCCTTCTTTTGAGTGCGTCGGATCCGTTGTTTTGATGTTGATCGTCGCGTCAACGGTTTGCGTATCCTCGCAGAATTCGCAGTTAAAGGTTGCGGTCGCGGAGGAATTGTCTTCACTCCAGTTCCATACCGGCTCGCTGTAGTTGTGTTCGATCGGTACGAAGGGTATATTTTTGGCTTTGATCTGCCTTTCAACCTCTGTATTGTGATAGCCGTAAACCGTGACGTTTCCGGCTCCCACAAAAGCATTATTATGTAAAACAAATTTAGAGTCTTTTGAATATATCGTGATTTTTTCCAACTTA
>JBGULZ010000344.1:0-2359 GCA_045116595.1 Ruminococcus sp.
GCGCAGCCTTACCTGTATCGCCGGAAGTCGCGACAAGAATTACGGCGTCTTTGCCGTCATATGTCTTTTTTAGGGACTTTGTGAGGAAGTGCGGCAAAATCTGCAGCGCCATATCCTTAAACGCGCAGGTGGGTCCGTGCCAAAGCTCAAGAATATTGAGCTCATTTCCGTTGAGCTTTGTATAAGCCATCGGAGCCGGATTATCCGAGCCGAATTTTGCCGAAGTATAGGCGTTATCAACGCAATCGTCGATTTCTTCCTTTGTAAAATCGGTCAGGAAATCGCCAAAGACCTTCTTAGCTCTGCCCTTGTAATCGAGAGCCAAAAACGCCTTGAAATCCTCCTCCGTGTATTTCGGGAACTCCTGCGGAACAAACAGTCCGCCGTCCTTTGAAATACCCTGAGCAATAGCCTGCGCAGCTGAGACGACTTCGTTTTTGTTCTGTGTGCTGTTATATAACATAATCATCTTCCTTTCTATGATTCTCGTCTAAACATCGAACACTTAATTTTACTATAAAATTCGCCGATTGTCAAAGTTTTCACAGAATATAACAAAAAATACTTTTATCTGAGCAAATCAATAATAAATCCCGCTGTTTTCCGCATCAAAAGCGTTGTCGATATAGTTGATCCTCTCAAGTTTTAAGCTCTCTTTATCGACAAAGACCTCGCAGACGTCAAAACGGCAATTTGTTTCAAGCCTTTTTTCTATAAGATATGCCGAGGCGGTGCGGATTATTTTTGTTTGCTTTCTGAAATCAACCGCTTCATACGGCTGAGTGATAGTATTGCTGTGACGTGTTTTCACCTCTACAAAGCAAAGCATCTCGCTTTTTCGGGCGATGATATCTATCTCTCCGTAATTTTTGCGGTAATTTCTCTCTATGATTTTATATCCTTGTTTTTTCAGATACGCGGCGGCGTAATCTTCGCCCATATCCCCTATCTTTTTTGTGGTATGTTTTCTCATTTATTCAGTATCTTCTTCAAAAAGCTGAGTCTGTGGTACAGGCACGGACCGTATTTTTTTATCGCCTCAACGTGAGCCTTGGTGCCGTAGCCCTTGTGCTTGTCAAAGAGGTATTCGGGATATTCTTCGGCGTACTTGTACAGCAGCCTGTCCCTTGAAACCTTAGCCAAAATCGACGCGCACGCGATAGACATCGACTTTGCGTCGCCTTTTATGATAAACTCGCTGTCTATTGACAAATCGGGCAGGCGGTTGCCGTCTATCATTGCGTAGTCCGCCTTGACATCAAGCCCCTCAACAGCCCTTTTCATCGCAAGCATAGTAGCGTTGAGTATATTTATTTCCTCGATCTCCTCAACGCTCGCGAAAGCTATTGAGTACGACAGTGCCTGTTCTTTGATAACGTCAAACAAAGCCTCGCGCTTTTTTTCGCTGAGCTTTTTTGAGTCATTTACGCCCTCGATGATAGTATTTTCGGGCAGTATTACAGCGGCAGCGCAGACAGGTCCGGCGAGCGGGCCTCTGCCGGCTTCGTCAACACCGCAAACCGCTTTATATCCTTTTGAAATAGCTTCTTTTTCGTAACTTAACCAATCCATCATTTATCTCCGTTCGGCATTTCTACCGTGATCCTGCCGAGCTTTGCGGCTCTGAATTCATCAAGCAGCATTATCGCGGCGCGTTCGGTGTCGATCTCTCCGCCCGACACAAGCATACCCCTCTTTTTACCGATGATCCTTAACAGCTCGTATGAATCGGTGTTATCCAAATCCATATCCTCAAGCTTGAACCGAGCGATAAACTCAGCGGGCTTTAACTTTTTGAGGAAATCAAGCAATCTGACTGCCAAAAGCTCGATATCAATTACCTGATCTTTAACAGCGCCCGTGAACGCCAAATGTTCACCGACGATTTGGTCGTCAAACTTCGGCCACAGAACTCCCGGGGTGTCGAGCATCTCAAGGTTATTGCTGATCGTAAACCACTGGTTGCCCCTTGTAACGCCCGGACGGTCCTCTACCTTAGCTCTGTTTTGTCTTGAAATTCTATTTATAAATGAGGATTTTCCAACATTAGGAATGCCGACGATCATTATCCTCATCATCGGGTTTCTCATTCCCTTTGATTTAAGCCTGTTGATTTTCTCACTCAAAACAATATTGACTGCCTGCGGGAACTTATTAAGTCCCTTGCCGCTTTTGCAGTCAACGGCGATCGCCGTGATCCCCTGCTTTGCAAAGTGATCTATCCACATTTTTGTAGCGGTTCGGTTTGCCATATCACATTTATTGAGCAAAATCACCCTCGGCTTGCTTTGGATTATCCCGTTGAGATCGGGATTGCGGCTGCTTACGGGGATCCTCGCGTCAATAATCTCCGCAACGG
>JBGULZ010000345.1:0-2227 GCA_045116595.1 Ruminococcus sp.
GGCACGGTCATATTCACAAAGATCTGCAAAAAGGTGCTCGAAAGCTACGACGGGCTTTTCTTTCACTCCTCATCCCTGAGTCTTGACGGCGAGGGGTATCTGTTCACCGCGCTGAGCGGAACGGGCAAATCGACCCACACCGCGTTTTGGCGCGAGCTGTTCAAAGACAGAGTGACTATGATAAACGACGACAAGCCGATAATCCGCAAGATCGACGGCAGGTTTTACGTCTGCGGCACGCCGTGGATGGGCAAAGCGAACATCGGCACAAATATGAAAGCGCCGATCAAGGCGGTCTACGTGCTGTGCAGAGGAGAAGAAAACCGCGCCGAGCAGGTCAGCCCCTCAAAGGTGTTCAGGGAGCTGCTCGAGGCGACGCTCCTCCCCGAAAAAGGCGAAAATACCGTAAAGTTGCTCGAGCTGTACGACGAGCTGTTTTCATCCGTAAAGCTGATAAAGCTGAGCTGCAAGCCCGATATTGAGGCGGCAAAGGTCGCGTACGCGGCGGCTCAGGACTGACAAGGAGATAATATGAATTACTTACCAAAGGTAGTATCTGTAGAAAATATGCGCCAAAGCGACCGGCGGACGATCGAGCAAAGCGTGACCTCCGCGGAGCTTATGCACCGCGCGGCAAAGGGGATATTCGACGCCGTGGCGTTCACGGGCAAGGTCGCGATAGTCTGCGGCTCCGGCAACAACGGCGGCGACGGCTACGCGCTGGCGTGTATTCTTGCCGAAAACGGCATCACCCCGACGATTTTCAGGGTCAGCGAAAAGTTCTCAAAGGACGGGCTGTACTACTATCAAACCGCGATGAGCCTCGGCTGTGAGGAAGGAACGCTGAGCGTGCCCTCTCCCCTGCTCGGATTCGATATCGTTGTCGACTGCATTTTGGGCACGGGCTTTTCGGGAGAGCTGCGCGGCGAAGTCAAAAAGGCGGTCGAAGAGATCAACGCCAGCTCCGCGTTTATCGTCAGCGCCGACATAAACAGCGGTATAAACGGCGACACGGGCATTGCCCACACCGCGGTGAACTCCGACCTGACGATTTCGATCGGCTCATACAAAACGGGGATGTTCCTCAACGACGCCCCATATTATATAGATAAGCTCACCAACGCCGATATCGGTATCGAGATAATACAGGAGCAGTATCACCTTATGGATTGGGAACAGCTCCATATGTTTGAGGGCTACACCTCCGTTGTGATGACCGTTGACGAATTTTACGAAAAAACCGGCTACAGGCGCGGCGAGTGCGATATCGCCGAGGTCATTGCCGAGCTCAGCGAAAACGAGCGGAAGATATATGTTGTAAAGGATACCCATTCCGCGGTCGTCAGCGACATCAAATACACTTATTTCTGCGCGGATTACGTTAAGTAAAGGACTGATCATATGGGATTTATGCAAAAATTTTTGGAATTTATGCAGGGCAGATACGGCTTTGACACGCTGAACAAGTTCCTGCTCGGCACGGCGGTAACGCTCGCGGTCGTCAACCTCTTTGTCTTTAATATTATCGCGAGGACGGTCTTGATGGTGATAGAGCTTGCCTGTCTCGGCTGGTTCGCGTTCAGGTTTTTGTCGCGCAATATCACGGGCAGAAGCCACGAAAACCGCGTGTTTGAAAGGTTTTTTAACCCGGTCAAAGACTTCTTTGTGCTCAGCTTTAAGAAGATAAGAGACAGAAAGGACTACCGCTACATCAAGTGTCCGTTCTGCAAGGCTCAGCTCAGGGTCAAAAACCAAAAGGGACGCCACACCGTCCGCTGCCCGAAATGCGGCAGGGAGTTTAGGAAAAAGATATAAGACTCTGTTTTGTCATTTATTTTCACTTGACTTTTAACACTTATATGATATACTTTAAGAAACGATTTGAGAGGGCTTACGCCTTCGGAAAGGGGCTATATTATGGCTAAAGAAGAAATTATGGAAGAAATGGAAAATCAGGGCACGCTTATCACTCTTGAGGACGAAGAAGGCAACGAGGTCGAGTTTGAGTTTCTTGACATCGTGGAGCACGAAGGCAGCGAGTACATCGTTCTTATCGAAAACGACGAGAACGCCGACGAGGTAGTTATCCTCCAAGTCAACGTTATTGACGAGGAGACCGAGGAGTATGTCAGCATCGAGGATGACAAGCTGCTCGACACTGTCTTTGAGAAATTCAAGAAAAAATACGAGGGCGAGATAGACTTTGCCTAAACATTTGCACGGTGAG
>JBGULZ010000346.1:0-3326 GCA_045116595.1 Ruminococcus sp.
ACATATTTTTCGATTCTATAATCCGGATTGTTGTTGCTAATAAAGTCTAATGAGCTTTTAACTATCTTTCCGTTCTTTAACAATTCAACCCTTAAAACCGGATTGTTTGTTTGAAACGGGTCAATCTCTTCCTCGGTTCGAATTCTCGACAGGATATTGTTTCTCTCTACCGTGCACACTGTCAAAAAATACAAACCTGAGGTCGAGTAATCAAATGATCCTGCTCGTGTATGTTTTCGTATTTCTTTTGTTGTCATTACTCCTGAGGCTTTGTGTCGGTTCCGATACCCTGACCTTCGTTGTAGTTCTTGGTATCTTCAACATATTTGCCGTCGTTGTAGTAATCGCCGAACGGGCTCTGGGTCGCGCCTTCGTCGTCGACCTGGAAGAGCATCCTCATACGGACAAAGCCGTCGCGGATCTCATCGACGCATTCGGGATCCTCGCCCTCGATCCAAATTACTATTGTGTATTTGTCTTTATCGCCCGGCTCAATACTTTCCGTGCGGGTACGGTAAACCGTTTTATCGTCGATAAACTTTACCGTATTGGGTTCCGCTTTTTCGCGGTCTGAGTACTGACCCTTGGCGAAAATCGATTTTTGACCGTTTTTATAAACCATTACACGGCACGCTTCGTCAGCTGACTTTGCTACGCCGGTAATATCGAGCACCGCGTCATACGGGAAAGCTTCCTCGCCGTCGTTGCGAACATAAAATGTATATGCAACGTAATTGTCTCCGTTGTGCTCGCCGTCCTTTGAGGTATCAAGGTCAACAGGCAGCCAGCTGTATGTTATGTTGGTAACATCGAGCGCCTGCTTTGCAGACAGCGCGACTGATTTGTTATTAAAATCCTCCGTCTCGCTCAGGGCAAGTCCTCTGGCGACCGCCGGACGGTCGATCTCTATTACCAAGTCGCCCCACTTTGTAACAAGCATTGAGATCAAGAAGATTATTGCCAGCACAGCTGCTACGGCTCCGAGAATGATCCCCAAGATCCTTCTGCGTTTTTTCAGCCTGACAATGTCTTCGGCGTCGGTCCTGACGTGGTACTTCCTGACGGCAGGGTGCGCGGTCTGTTTGTCGTTATGTTTGCTTAACTCCTCAGGAGTTATCGGCTGTTCACTTTTTGTTTTCTTTTTACCGAACATTTTGCATCACTCCCAAAAAGTTTTTATCCGTCTTTTATTACGAAATCGGAACGTTGCTATCATCGCAGCCTACAAAGCTCATTTGAACCTTTAGGTCAGCATCCTGAACGTCGTCATCGCACTGGGGATCTTCGCCGTCGACCCAAAGGCGCACCGTTACCTTTTTGGGTGTGAGCTCGTCAAGATGGAAAAGGCGGGTGTTGTTTGTATAAACCATTTGACCCGACGGAAGATCAAATGTGTTAAGTCCGTTGATCGTTCCGCCCTTGTTGTTTTCATAAACCGCGGTTCCGTTTGATTCCGTGGTGTAGCTTACACGGGTACAGCTTACAACTTCATTTTGCGGAGACGGGGAATCGGACGTTACCTTTGTTCCGCTGTCGCGCTTATCATCCGCGTCCTCGGTAGTGAGGTGTACCCACATAGGCTCGGTCGCGATAAAGTAACAATCAAATTCAAGAAAAGACTTGTTATTACGCTTGCGCTCTGTTCCGTTTTTGTTAACCATACGTCTGCCGTCCGATGTTGTAACCGGATCCAGCTTGATTTCCGAAAGTTTTGTATTATCGCCCGCAAGAAATTCATCGATCATTTCATTTGTGATGACCTTGCCGTATTTGCTGAGATCCTTGCCGTAATCGTGCATAGCGACCTTCAACTGAGCCGCAACGCTGATATGCACATCAAGCGTATCTACACCGGCGAAGGTATTGACCGAGAACCAAGCAACTGTCGCGGTCGTCATTGACATCACTGTAAGGATAGCAATAAAGATAATGAGCCTCTTTCTGCTTTTGAGATTGATTTTTTCAGTTGTCATATTTTGTAGTTTCTTTTTGAAAAAGCCCATCACCGACACTCCTTCATCCTATATTTAGACAATAACCTATATACATTTTACTATTTTTCTGTTAATAAATCAATTATTATTCAAAATCTGGAAAAACTTTGTATATTTTCACAAAGCCATCACAATCTATTTGTGCACTTTTCTTAATTCATTCCTTTTCTGCATAAAGTTTCTTGCTGTTTTTGGCTATTTTTTCAGACTGTCTGTTTATAAATTAACTATCTTGCGGGGTTCTATATGATTTTATGAGCTTATTCCTTATCAATATAACAAAAAAGCGGGGTTTCCCCCGCCTTGTGTTAATTTTGTTTTTGTACTATTTTGTATTCGTCATAGAGCTGAAAGTAGCTGCAGCCCTTTACGCTTTGGGTCAAAAACCGCGCCATCTCGTCCTCGTCAAGGCTTACGGAGCAGTAATCGCCGAGCTCGTCGTCCGCGACAAAGTGAGCGCACATCTCGCACATATCCGCCATACTTTCACCTCATTCGTACTTGCTGTAGTTGAATTCCTTATAGTTTTCGAGCTGATACATTACTTCTTCCTCGGTATCCGCCACGGTGTAGAGCATTTTGACCTTTTCCGACATAAACTTCTTCTCCACAGACGCGTTCATCATTGCGATCAGCTCGTCATAATAACCTTTATAATTGTATATGATTATCTGTTTTTTATGTCTGCCGAGCTGCTTAAGGGTGAGGACCTCAAAGAACTCCTCAAAGGTGCCTATCCCGCCCGCACAGATAATAAACGCGCTTGAGGAATCCTCCATTACCGCCTTGCGCTCGCGCATTGTGTCGGTATAGACCATTTCCTGCACCTCGTCAAAGAGCACGCCCATCTTTATAAAAAACTTTGGGCTTACGCCGATCAGCTTGCCGCCGGCAGAGCTCACGCCCCTTGCGACAGCGCCCATGACCCCGTACCGTCCGCCGCCAAACACAACGGTTTCTCCGCGTTCGGCAAGGGTTTTGCCCAAATGCTCAGCCGAATCAAGATATTCATTATCTATGCTCTCGCTTGAAGAGCCGAACACACATACTGCTTTCATTGTTTTTTGCCTCCAATGCGCCACGCGGCGCGAATCAATAATTTCTGATAAGTGAGATCACCTTGCCGAGCAGGATGACCTCATCGACAATGATCGGGTCGTAGTCGTCGTTTTCGGGCTGCAGACGGTAATGCCCGTTTTCCTTATAAAAACGCTTTACCGTTGCGCTGTCATCCACGAGCGCTACGACGATCTCGCCGTTTTCGGCAACAGGGGTGCGGTTGACGATCACAATGTCATTATCCAAGATGCCCGCGTTGATCATACTCTCGCC
>JBGULZ010000347.1:0-6871 GCA_045116595.1 Ruminococcus sp.
CCCAAAGGTTCGAAGACATAGCTTAGGGGAAATCATTAAAAAAGGAGCGTTTATGAAAATGAGGAAATCAAAAAAATTGTTGGCAATTATCCTTGCCGCTTTGATGGCGGTGTCGGCAACAAGCGTATTCGCGGTTTCGGCAGCTCAGGAAGATGAGGAGCAGATCGCGGCTGTTGAGCAAAGCCAAGACGTCGGCGCGGACGATGAGGAGGACGTGACCCTCGCCGCTAATGAGGACGTTGACTTTGACGGCGCGGAGCAGGAATCCGACGCGCTTGCCGCTATGGATGACCAGCACAAGGTTGCCGCTGAGGACGACGAAGAGGTCATCGCGGTTGACAATCCGCACGAAGAGCCGGCTCCCGTTCCCGGCAACGTAGTAAATCTTCAAAAGACAAGCTACGACACAAACGGCATCACCCTTACATGGAACGCTGTTCCGAACGCGACAGGCTATTTTGTATACTATTATAATGCCGACGGCGAAGAGGGCGGCTGGCATAAGGCAGGTACAGTCAAGGGCGCTACTACCTTTAGGCTGAACCGTCTCAGAAACACCACTCAGTACCACTTCCAGGTTTCCGCCTTTATCAATTATAACGGCAAGACCTACGAGGGTAACCGCACGCTTAAAAAGACCGCTACACAGCCCGGTAAGGTCGGGGGACTTATCAGAGTACGTTCCTCACAGATCATTGAGCTCCAGTGGAGCCAGAACACTAAGGCGACGGGTTACAGGATCTACCGTTCATCGCCTGAGTCGGGCAACAAAGAGGTCCTTTACAGGACCATCATCGGCAAAAAGAACTGCAAGTTTGTTGACAACAACATCAAGGTAGGCAATATCTACGTTTACAACGTAAAGACATTCAGAGAGTGCAACAACGGCGCGAGCTATTCTTCACCCGCGTGCAGATTGAAGTGCCTTTCGGGTCTCGGCGCTCCGGCGTTCCAGATTTCGACAAGCCGCTCGAGAGTCGACCTTGTTTGGAACTATAACAGGTACGCTACACGTTACGATATCTATTGCTACACAAGCGCTAACGCTACCTCGGGCACAAAGCTCGGAAGCACTACTTCCAACCGCTTTACTTCTCCCAGACTCCAGCCCGGCAAAAAGCTCTGGTTCCGCGTTTATCCGCTGTATGTCACAAAGCAGCACAGCATTACGGGTACCGCCGTCAACCGTACTCTGACCGTAAACGGCACAATCTACGGCAGAAGTATGGGAAATACATACGTAGAGATCAGCATTGACAGACAGCATATGTGGTACTACAAAAACGGCAAGCTCATCGTTGAGACCGATGTCGTTACCGGTAACGCTGACGGCTGGCACAACACTCCCAAGGGCTTCCACTCGATCTATTCACGCGCGAGAAACACAACGCTCAGCGGTCCGGGATACTCCTCGTTCGTTGAGTATTGGATGGCGTTCTGCGGCGGCTGCGGAATCCACGACGCAAGCTGGCGTTCACGCTTCGGCGGTTCGATCTATAAGGGCGACGGCTCTCACGGCTGTGTAAATACCCCGATCGACAAGGTAAGGATCATCTATAACAACACAACGACCGGCACACCGGTAATCATATACTGATCAACAATTAACGATCAACAATTAACAGTGAGCTGCTGACGGAAACGTCGGTAGCTCTTTTGTTAAGTAATATGTAATAAGGAATAAGTTAAGTGTGAAAGTAATAAGTTTTAAAGCCTCCCCCGTCACTTGTTACGGGGGAGGTGGGCAATTCGCTTTAAGCGAATTGGTCGGAGGGGGCTGCGTTTGCGTTAGCGCAAGGTATGATTTGCAACGGAAAACGCGGCACAAACACATACTCTGCCCCCTCAGTCGCTACGCGACAGCTCCCCCAAAGCTAAAGCGTTGGGGGATCCTCATTTATTATTCATTATTCACTCTGTCGGGATTTATTGCGACAGATGCATCTCTCCCTGAACGTCGGTGTAGTACTCGCCTTCGGGGAGCAGGTCTTTTATCAATACAATCTCAAAACCCTTGTCGCGGATGCCTTTTATTATTTGGGGCAGCGCGGCAGGGGTGTTTTTTGCGCCGTTGTGCATTAATACTATCGAGCCGTCTGTGACCTTGTCGAGAACGGTTTTTGTCATTTGCTCGGGAGTTGGATCCTTCCAGTCGAGAGAATCGACGTCCCACTGCACGCAGTACATTCCGAGGCTCTTGACGCAGCTTACAAGGTTATTGTCGTAGTCGCCGTAGGGAGGGCGGAACAGCGTTGGGGCCGCTCCCGTAAGCGCCTTGATCTTATCGTTGCACGCTTGCACCTCTTTAGTCTGCCCCGGCTGATCGAGCGCAGGCATATGCGGATGGGTGTCGCTGTGGTTGCCGATATCGTGACCGCGAGCGTGTATCTCCTTTACGTCGTCAGGGTATTTGTCGATCCAGTCGCCTACGAGGAAGAATGTCGCCTTAGTATTATTCTTTTCTAGAATATTAAGTAGGGCTTCGGTTTGTTCATCGCCCCAAGCCGCGTCAAAGGAGATCGCGACCTGCTTTTTGCCCTGTTCAACGCGGTAGACGGGAACCTGCTTTGGCTCAGCCGCGGTCTGGACCGCCTTTACCGCCGAGCTGACAGCGACCGTTGCCGCCGCCGCGCCGATCATTAAGCAAAACGCCAATGATACCAGACTGCGCTTTGTGAGAATAAAAAACTTCATAAAAAATCCCCTTCCATAATAATGTATGGTAAGGGGATAGGATTTATGAATTTTGTTTAGTTAAGATTGTACTTCGTGCAAGTTGAGATTTTGCTTTGCAAAAGTGAAGGTTGCTTCGCAAGTTAAGATTTGCTGCGCAAAGTTGAAATAACTGTTCACGACGAAGTCTCTTAAGTTGGACATAGTCCAATCTTAACTGTTTATCTTCCAAGTGATCCCGTCTTTTGAGTCGATCACGGTCACGTTCATATCCTTTAGCTTGTCGCGGATGGCGTCGGCTGTTGCCCAGTCCTTGTTGGCGCGGGCTTCTGTACGCTGCTGAATGAGCGCTTCGATCTCAGCGGTCAAATCATCGCTTGCCTTGGGCTCTTCCTCTGTTTTTTCTTTTATAAGGTCGAGCGAGAGCACCTTGTCCAGCTCGCCGATGACATAGAGCTTTGTCGCGCCGTTCGTGTCCGCCTTTAATACGTCATAAAGCGCGGTGAGTCCGAGCGCGGTGTTAAGGTCGTTGTCGAGCGCTTCCCTGAACTTGCCGATTAGCTCGTCCGCCTTGGCGTTGTCGACCTCGCCGTCGGGGGAGAGGTTAGAGATCCTCGCGACCAGCTTTTCGTAAGCCTTTGCGGTGTTGTCAAGGCTATCATATGTAAAGGTGAGCGGCTTGCGGTAGTGGCTCTGCAGGCAGAACATCCTGTAAACAAGCGGGTCATAGCCCTTGCTTTCGAGCAGAGAAACGGTCAGGAAATCGCCCTTTGACTTGCTCATTTTTCCGCGCGCGTCGTTGAGGTGGAGCACATGGAACCAGTATTTGCACCACTTGTGCCCGATGAATGCCTCGCTCTGCGCGATCTCGTTGGTGTGATGGGGAAAGGCGTTGTCGACACCGCCGCAGTGGATGTCGAGGTACTCGCCGTTATGCTTGTAGCTGATTGAGGAGCACTCGATGTGCCAGCCCGGGTAGCCGTAGCCCCACGGAGATTCCCACTTGAGCTCCTGATCGTCAAATTTTGACTTGGTGAACCAGAGAACAAAGTCGGTTTTATTGCGCTTGTTTTCGTCCTCTTCAACGCTGTCGCGAACGCCGACCGCCAGGTCTTCCTCGTTCATATTGCCGAACACATAGTAGGTGTCGAGCTTTGAGGTATCAAAGTACACATTTCCGCCTGCGATATAGGCGTATCCCTTTTCGAGCAGGACGGAGATCATATTGATGAATTCGTCAATGCAGTTTGTCGCGGGTTCGACCACGTCGGGGCGCTTGATGTTGAGCTTGTCGCAGTCCGAGAAAAACGCGTCGGTGTAGAACTTGGCGATCTCGAGCACGCTTTTGTGCTCTCTTTTTGCGCCCGCGAGCATCTTGTCCTCGCCTGTGTCGGCGTCGCTTGAAAGATGTCCCACGTCGGTGATGTTCATTACGCGGTTGACGTTGTAGCCCGCAAAACGGAGATACTTTTCGAGCACGTCCTCCATAATGTAGGTGCGCAGGTTGCCGATGTGCGCGTAGTGGTACACGGTCGGTCCGCAGGTGTACATATTTACGATCTTATCCGAATACGGAACAAACTCCTGCTTTGTCTGTCCGAGAGAATTATATAGCTGCATTTTGATTACTCCTTTATTATCATAATGAGGCGCTGTCGAACGAGCTTTCCGCGGGGTAAACGCGGCGGTTCGATTCGGCGTGGAGCTTTTCGAGCTGCTCACTGAGCTCGCTGAGCTGGTGCTCGAGCTCTCCGAGGTCACGCGCAACAGGGTCGTCCACGTGGATCTGGTCGAGGTTTTCGTGCCTGATGCCGTTTAGCCTTACTATCCTTGCGGGCACGCCTACCGCCGTAGCGTTCGGCGGAACCTCGCGAAGAACTACCGCGCCTGCGGCTATCCGGGCGTTATCTCCGACCGTGAACGGACCGAGCACCTTTGCGCCCGAGCCCACGAGCACGTTGTTGCCGAGGGTGGGGTGACGCTTGCCGGTGTCTTTTCCCGTACCGCCGAGTGTGACGTTCTGATACAGCGTGCAGTTGTCGCCGATGACGGTCGTCTCGCCGATAACAACGCCCATACCGTGGTCGATGAACAGCCCCTTGCCGATCTGTGCGCCCGGGTGAATCTCTATACCCGTTTTATGGCGGCTGCGCTGAGAGATCCAGCGCGCTATGAACTTGTGATTGTGATTAAAAAACCAGTGAGCCTTGCGGTGTGAGCGCACCGCCTTGAAGCCCGAATAGAGGAAAAATACCTCCGCTTTGCTCCTTGCGGCAGGGTCACGGTCCATTACTGCTTGGATATCTGATTTTAAGGTTTCAAACAAAAAATCACCCTTTTATTTAGTGTTGAGAGTTTAGAGTTTAGAGTTTAGTGAAGGTCGGGACGGATAAGTCGGCTTGATATAAAAAATCGACTCCCGACTGAATAAATATGGTGCTGACTTATGACAGCCGCAAGTGCTGTCACTACGGTTATTATAAGTCTATTTGTAGTGGCGGGTCTTGCCCCCGCCTCAAACGTTTCCGATAGCTGATTGTATAATAAGGAAAACAAAGCTGATCCAAAGCACAGCATTATTATAAATTCGGAGCGAAGCGACCGATATTATTAAACTCTTAACTCTAAACTCTGAACTTTATATTAAATTTCTTCAATAAACTTCCAGTTTTGCTTTAAGTATATCACGCCTGAGATTATGGCGAAGATCGTCGATATCCAGATCAGAACCTCGCCCGCGCAGAAGAAGATGCCGGGCAAAAGCGAGGGTATTGCAACGTTTGAGAATGTCATGATATCGAGCACCGACTGCATTACGAGGATCGCGATTATCGCTGTCATTTGGGTGACGGTCTTGACCTTGCCCCAGATGTTTGCGGCTACCACCTCGCCTTTGGCGGCGGCGATAAGCCTGATCGACGTAACGGCAAACTCCCTGAGCAGCACGATTATTACCGCCACGCAGTCGCAAAGTCCGTTTTGGACAAAGCAGAGCATTGCAGCGAGCACGAGGATCTTATCCGCGAGCGGGTCGGCGAACTTACCGAAGTCCGTTACAAGATTGCGCTCGCGCGCTATCCTGCCGTCAAACATATCGGTGATAGAAGCGACCGCAAAAATCAAAAGCGCCGCTAAATTGTGAAGGGGAAAGGGGATGAGCATTGCCGCCACAAACAGCGGTACAAGCATTATCCTCAGCAGTGTCAGTTTGTTTGGTAAATTCATAGTGAGGCCTTTTTTGAGTTAAGAGTTATGAGTTATGAGTTGCGTTATAGTTCAAATCATTTTTTTGATTCGGGTATCCGTTTTAATGTATCAATCCGATTTATCCGTCCCGTTTTGCGCCGTCGTCGCCACGACTGCGACGCCGACAAGGTCTACGTCCATATAATCGGTGATGTTTACAGTTACAAAGTTGCCTATTTTCGGTTTCTCGCCGTCGGTCGTGAAGAACACGCAGCCGTCAACCTCGGGGGCGTCGGCGTATGTTCTGCCGTACCAGCACTCGGCGATCCTGTCAAAGCCCTCAACAAGCACCTCGGCTGTTGTGCCGACGAGCTTTTCACAGCGGCGAGCCATAATGCTCTGCTGCTGTTCCATAATGATGTCGGCGCGGTTTTGCTTTGTCTCCTCATCAAGCTGATTTGGGAACTCCGCGGCGGGGGTGTCCTCCTCCTGAGAGTAGGGGAAGCAGCCGAGCCGCTCAAAGCCGATTTCCTTTGCAAATTCGCACAGCTCCTCAAACTGTTCCTCGCTCTCACCCGGGAAGCCCGCGATGAACGTGGTGCGCAGTACAACATTCGGGATACGGTCTCTGATTTTGTTCAAAAGCTCTGTGAGGCTCTCGCGGTCGCCGCGGCGGTTCATCGCCTTAAGAACGTCCGCGTTGCAGTGCTGGAGCGGTAAATCTATGTATTTTACGATTTTTTCCTCACTTGCGATAACGTCGATCAGCTCGTCGGTGATCCGGTCGGGGTAGCAGTAGAGCACCCTGATCCAGCGCAGCTTTTCGATTTTGCACAGCTCGGTCAGGAGCTTTGCGAGCACAGGCTTCCCGTAGATATCCTCGCCGTAGCGGGTGGTGTCCTGAGCGATAACGTTGAGCTCCTTAACGCCGTTTTCGGCGAGCTGCTTTGCTTCCGATATGACGTTTTCGAGTTCTCTGCTGCGGAACCTGCCCCTTATCATCGGGATGGCG
>JBGULZ010000348.1:0-4627 GCA_045116595.1 Ruminococcus sp.
ACGGCTACCCTGAGCTCTCGACGACCGATACATCGGAAATCAAAAAGAACCTCATCAAGATGTGGGAGGAGGTCGAGCTGCATGCGGACGACAATCCTATTGAGCTGAAAACCGAGCCGCCCGAGGAAATCAAGCAGGGCGTTATATCAAAAATGCTGACGCCCAAGCGTATGAAGGTCGCGTTTATCCACGACGGTTCTCCCGAAAAATCCGGTTGGGTGCACGACCACGAAAAAGGAAGAAACTACGTTCAGCGGGTATTTGAAGATAAAATAGAAACCGTAGCCTACAACAACGCGATGAACAGCGCGCTCGATAACCACCCTGAGGAGATCATCCAGCAGGCTATCGACGACGGGGCGAGGATCGTTTTTACCACCTCTCCGCGTCTGACAAAGGCGAGCCTTAGGGCGGCTATCGATAACCCCGAGATAATCGTGATGAACTGCGCTCTCAACAAGTCGCACAGATATATCCGCTCATACTATACAAGAATGTATGAGGCAAAATTTGTTCTCGGCGCGCTGGCGGGCTCTCTTTCCGAAAGCGGTAACCTGGGCTACGTCTGCGACTATCCGATTTACGGCCAGATCGCCGGTATAAACGCCTTCGCGCTCGGCGCTCAGATGGCAAATCCGCGCGCAAAGGTCTACCTTGAATGGTCTGCTATTTGCGGAGCGAAGGAGGCAGCGCGGAAATTAGCGGAAAAACGCATACACTATATCTCCTCTCAGGATACCGCAAGGTTCCGCGAGGACGACCGCGAAAGCTTTGGACTCTCTTATGTAAGGGACGATGAGCGCGAGCTGCTCGCCAATCCCGTTTGGAAGTGGGGCGTTTATTACGAGGAGATATTGCGCCGCGTGTTCAACAAGACGATGCAGGCAGAGTACGAAAAGAGCAACAAGGCGCTCAACTACTACTGGGGTATGTCCGCGGGCGTTGTCGATATCGGCTATTCGCCGTCGCTCAACAGCGCTTCTAAAAAGTTCGCGCAGTTTTTGACCGAGAGTATCTCGCACAAGGTCTGTACCCCGTTTTTGACCCCGATCTACACCCAGAGCGGCGATGTTATCGGAAAGGGAGAGAAAACCCTCAGCCTCGACCAGATCATAAATATGGACTACCTTGTTGAAAATGTCATCGGCAGTATACCTCAGTATGAGGATCTCAGCCCGATGGGCAAGGCTACCGTTGACACCGCCGGAGTTGAGAGCGCCCAAAGCACCTCTCAAAGCTCGGAGGGAACGGAAAAAGCGAAAGAAGATGAAGCGGAAGCCGGTGAACGGCAATGAGGATATTGGCTGTTTCAGACATTGAATCAAAATATCTTTACGATTATTACACTCCCGGCAAGCTCGATAATATAGATATAATAATCGCGTGCGGCGATCTGTCGGTCGATTACCTCGAGTTTTTGGTGACGCTGGCAGGCGTTCCGCTGCTGTATGTCCACGGCAATCACGACGATAAATTCAAGCGCGAGCCCGAGGGCTGCGTGTGCATTGACGAGAAGTTTTATGAGTACAAGGGTATCCGGTTCATCGGGCTCGGCGGCTCATACCGCTACAAGGACGGCAAGTATATGTATTCGGAGCGTCAGATGAAGCGCAGAATACAAAAGCTCTGGTTCAAGATACGCAGACGCGGCGGCTTTGACGTCCTTGTGACCCACTCGCCCGCGAGGCACTTGAACGATTTTGACAATCATACCCACAGGGGTTTCAACTGCTTTAATCTTTTGCTCGAACGCTACAAGCCCAAGCTGTTCGTCCACGGCCATGTACATACAAACTACGGAGCGAGGATCCCGCGCAAGTGCGAGCACAACGGTACGACGGTCATCAACGCTACGGACCACTACTTTTTGGAGATGGATTTTTAGCTTATGAAGATCACTGCACTGACCGAAAACACATCAAAAACAGGGCTGCCCTATGAGCACGGGCTTAGCCTGTATATAGAAACAGAAAAGCGTAATATCCTGTTCGATACGGGGCAGACGGATCTCTTTGCTAAAAACGCCGAGGCGCTCGGAATAGATCTCGGCAAGGTCGATATCGCCGTGCTCTCGCACGGTCACTACGACCACGGCGGCGGGTTAAAAACTTTTTTGGAGCTCAACAAAACCGCGCCAGTTTATATGAGCAAATTCGCGTTTGAGCCGCATTACAACGGCACTCAAAAGTATATCGGGCTCGATTTGAACCTGCGCGGCAGCGGCAGGATGGTCTTTACCGACGGAGTTACAAAAATCGGCGAAGGGCTGACGCTTTACTCCTGCAACGACAAAGAAAAGCTGTGTGATTTGGGCAGCTTCGGGCTCAATACAAAAGAAAACGGGTGGATTGTTCCCGATGACTTCCGCCACGAGCACTATCTTTTGATAGAAGAAAACGGCAAACGAGTGCTGATAAGCGGCTGCTCTCACAAGGGGATAGTCAATATCGAAAACTGGTTCAAGCCCGACGTTTTGATCGGCGGGTTTCACCTTTCAAAGCTCGAGAAGGGCGATAAGCTGAGATCGATCGCCAAAAGCCTGAACTCCTACGATACAAGCTACTATACCTGCCACTGCACGGGCGCGGAGCAGTATGAGTTTATGAAGCGATTTATGGACAGGCTCGGCTATATTTCGGCAGGAGACAGCATTTCGATATAAATGTTCATAGACGTTTCGGCGTTTTGTTATATTGATAAATTTTTCAAAAAAACTATTGACTTTTTTGTATTTTCGGTATAATATATTGACAATGAAAACAGAATCAAACTGATGAGGAAGAGTGAGTAGGCGTTGCCTCTTCTCTTAAAGAGAGCCGCGGATGGTGAGATCGCGGCAGAGAACACAGTGCTGAATGGACTTCCGAGGGCGAGCAGAAATGACGGCGTATCACCGCAGAGTATGTGAGACGGAACTGGACTTTCCGTAACCAAAGGTCAGCGTATGAATGTACGTGTTAAGAGGACGAAATTTTCGTCAAGCAGGGTGGCACCGCAGGATTTTATCCTGTCCCGGCAGTTTTGTCGGGACAGGTTTTTTTTATTTTTATAACATTAAACGGGGGAATATTGATGTTATTTACAAAGCGATGGCGCAAAGCCTGATAAAACAAGCGATAAAATCAAACTAAAATCAAAAAATAATTTACCGAAAAGGAGTAATTACTATGTCAGAAAACAAAATCCCTTACAAAATCTATTTATCCGAAAGCGAGATCCCGTCAAAATGGTATAACCTCAGGGCTGATATGAAAAACAAGCCCGCTCCGCTGCTCAACCCCGGCACAGGCAAGCCCATGACAGCCGAGGAGCTTTCCGTAGTATTCTGCGAGGAGCTCGTTCAGCAGGAGCTTGACGACCAGACTCCGTATATCGACATCCCGCAGGAGATCCAGGACTTCTACAAGATGTACCGTCCCGCTCCGCTTGTAAGAGCGTACTGCCTTGAAAAGGCGCTCGGCACACCCGCGAAGATCTACTACAAGTTCGAGGGTAACAACACCAGCGGCAGCCACAAGCTCAACTCTGCTATCGCTCAGGCGTATTACGCCAAAAAGCAGGGCTTAAAGGGCGTCACTACCGAGACCGGAGCAGGTCAGTGGGGCACAGCCCTATCGATGGCTTGCGCTTATCTCGGACTTGACTGCAAGGTTTATATGGTCAAGGTAAGCTACGAGCAAAAGCCCTTCAGACGCGAGGTCATGCGCACATACGGCGCGGATGTAACTCCCTCTCCGTCAAACACAACAAACGTCGGCAGAAAGATCCTTGCGGAGCATCCCGGCACTACCGGAAGCCTCGGCTGCGCGATTTCTGAGGCTGTTGAGGTCGCTACCTCTAACCCCGGCTACCGCTATGTTCTCGGCTCCGTACTCAATCAGGTACTGCTTCACCAGAGCGTTATCGGTCTTGAGACGAAGGCGGCTCTTGATAAATACAACGTAACTCCCGATATCATCATCGGCTGCGCAGGCGGCGGCTCAAACCTCGGCGGACTTATCGCTCCGTTTATGGGCGAGAAGCTCAGAGGCGAAAAGGATTACCGCATCATCGCCGTTGAGCCCGCTTCATGTCCGAGCTTTACACGCGGCAAGTTTGCTTATGACTTCTGCGACACAGGTATGATCTGCCCGCTCGCCAAGATGTACACACTCGGTTCGGGCTTTATTCCCTCCGCAAACCACGCCGGCGGACTCCGCTTCCACGGTATGTCTTCAACGCTCAGCCAGCTCTATCATGACGGCTATATGGAGGCTACCTCGGTTGAGCAGACCGCTGTATTTGAGGCTGCCGAGCAGTTCGCGAGAGTTGAGGGTATCCTTCCCGCTCCCGAGAGCTCACACGCTATCCGCGTAGCTATCGACGAGGCTCTCAAGTGCAAGGAGACAGGTGAGGAAAAGACTATCCTCTTCGGCCTTACAGGTACAGGCTACTTCGATATGGTCGCTTATGAGAAGTTCAACGACGGCGTAATGAGCGATTATATCCCCACAGACGAGGATCTCGAGCAGGGCTTCAAGGGCCTTCCCGTTGTTCCCGGACAGGAATAAGTTAAATGCGTATTTGACGCGCTGAAAAATAAAGACCGACTCTTTCATCTTTTTAGATCAGAGTCGGTTTTTCTTTT
>JBGULZ010000349.1:0-3258 GCA_045116595.1 Ruminococcus sp.
AGTTGGTTCAAAAAGATATTAAGCATCGAACCGTAAAAATCGCTGAGATAAAGCATCTCACCGTCAAAATCCGAATCGGGCGCGACGGTTTTGTCATCATCAAGCCCGAGCAAGCTCGAGAGCTTCAACCCAAACTCGGATTTATCGACCTCTCTCGCCCTGATATTCAGCTTGTTGCAAAGCAGCTTGATCTTAAAACGCTTGCCGTCCTCGATATTATACATCAAAACCTCAGTCATACTTTCCTCCACCGAACTAAAATCTACTATTATAATACATCAAAATCGCCCGCAGGTAAAGCCCTATATTTTCAATAAAACCCTATTGACAGACTAATGTTAATTAGCTATAATAAAACTAATGGTTATTAGTCTTGCTTTGGGAGGATAATATGACGACAAGAGATAAAATACTTAATGAAGCGCTGACGTTATTTGCGGAGAACGGGTATGACGGGACGAGTGTGGAAGAGATCGCGGAAAAAGTCGGGATCAAAGCGCCGTCGCTCTACAATCATTTCAAGGGCAAAGAGGATATTTTGAACGCGCTTATCGATCTGACGGAAGCCCGTTATGAGGAATTCTTCGGCTCGGACAGGCATATCGGCAAGCTGCCGGAGAGCAAGGATGAATTTATCCAAACGGCAATACAAAAGGTTTCTTTTACAATGAGCGACCCGATGATACGCAAAATGCGCAAATTCCTTGTGCGCGAGCAGTTCAGGAACGAACGCTTTGCCGAGATCACCACAAAGCATCAGCTGGGCGGGATCCAAGGGATGTACACAAAGATCATCAAAGGTATGATGAGTAACGGCTTATTCAAAGAGGATGATCCCGAATTGCTCGCGACCGAGGTGACAGCGCCCGTCGCTCTTTGGATCGCAAAAGCAGACAGGCAGCCGCAATGCGAGCAGGAAAGTATGGAAAGCGTCGAAAAGCACGTCCGGCATTTTTGCGATGTGTATATGACAGAATAAATTTGGAGGTTAGTTATGCGATTAGACGGTTTTGGATTATTGGTAAATGATATGGGCAAAATGATACGTTTTTACAGGGATGTGCTCGGCTTTGAGATAAAAGAGGCTGAGAACACGAAAAACGTGTATCTTGTCAAGGACGGAACGTTGTTCCTGCTCTTTGGCAGAAAAGACTTTGAAAAAATGACAAACAAAAAATATGACTATGTCAAGGGCCTTAACGGTCACTTTGAGCTGGCGCTGTATGTCGACACCTTTGATGAAGTCGACGCTTCCTTCAAAGCGGCTGTTGAAAACGGCGCCAAGCCCGTGATGGAGCCGACGACCGAGCCTTGGGGACAACGCACCTGTTATATCGCCGACCCGGAAGGTAATCTGATAGAGATCGGCTCTTGGGATAAGCCGTATGAAATAAAAGATCAAGACGACAAGCTTTGATATAGGGTGAGAAAATGAAAATATTAGTATTGAACGGAAGTCCTAAAAGGGATAAAAGCGACACTATGCACATTACGCGTGCCTTCCTCGACGGAATGAACGAGGTCGCGGAAAACGAGATCAAAACCATCCATGTGATAGAAAAAAATATCGAATACTGCTCAGGCTGCTTTGCCTGTATGCGTAACGGCGGCGATTGTATCCATCACGACGATATGCGCGGGATATTGGAAGATATCCTCGACAGCGATCTGCTGATATGGAGCTATCCCCTCTACTGCTACGGAATGCCCGCGCCGCTCAAGACGCTGCTTGACCGCACTCTGCCGCTGTCAAGTATGGCGATGCAGAAGGTCGACGACCGCTATGAGCACGTCGGTCAGGCGGATTTTTCTCACCTTAAATATGTGATGATATGCGGCTGCGGTTTCCCAAACAGCAAGCACAACTTTGAACCTGCCGTTATGCAATTCACCAGGTGTTTTCCGAACGAGCACACGATGATCACCGTTCCCGAAAGCCCGATGTTCAACGCGCCCGAGGCGGCAGTAGTCACCGAGCCGCGGCTTTCGCTGATTAAAAAAGCAGGCAGACAATATGCCGAGAGCGGTATGATCGGCGAGGATTTATTAAAAGAACTCACCTCGCCGATGATCCCCGAGGAGCAGTACGCGCAAATCGTCAATGGAACAGTCAACTGAATCCAAGCTGACGATCTTTTATGACGAGCCGTTCTGGGTAGGCGTGTTTGAGGAGCTTGACGGCAAAAGACTCTCCGTTTGCAGAGTGGTATTCGGAGCGGAGCCGACAGACGCAGAGATTTACGCCTTTATCCTGAGGGATTTCAATCGCCTGCCATTCAGTCCGCCTGTCAAAACAGAGCTCAAGCAAAAGGCGGACAACCCAAAACGACGTCAGCGAAACGCGCATAAACAGCTTGAAAAATCGGGTGTAGGTACTAAGTCGCAACAGGCTCTGCAAAAGCAGTATAAGGAAAACAAGCTCGAACGCAAACAGCATTCACGCGAGCAAAAGGAAGCCGAAAAGCAACGACTGTTCGAGCTAAAACAGCAAAAGCGCAAAGAAAAACACAGAGGGCATTAAGGTGGTAAAAAGAAAGATAATTCACAATACGGCAAACTTCATAACGAGCGCCAGAATACTGTGCAGCCTCGCGCTGTTGTTTTGTACGCCGCTGTCGCCGCCTTTCTATGTACTTTACGCAGTCGCCGGATTTTCCGATATCTTTGACGGATTGATCGCGCGTAAAACGAATACCGCGTCCAAATTCGGCGCAAAGCTCGATACCCTTGCAGACATCATTTTTGCCGCGGTCGTATTGATAAAGCTCCTGCCGATTTTGGAACTGCCTGTGTGGATGATCATATGGGTCGGTGTTATCGCGCTGATAAAGCTCGTCAACATCGTGATCGGATTTGTTCGGCATCACACGCTGACAGCGGTTCATTCTGTGATCAACAAGGTTGCCGGCGTGTTGGTGTTTATTCTTCCCTTTACCACCCAAATCATCAACATACGATACACTGCTCCGCTTGTCTGCATTGTTGCGACAGCCGCAGCAATCATGGAGAACCGGACAGTAATCACTGATTTTCGAGAGGAAACAAAATGACAAATTATGAAAACGCGATCGGCGTTATGATAGAATTGTTCGGCAGAGATTATCAGTTCGCTCTGTCTACCGCAAAAAACAACATACCATCCTCGCGTTATGTCGATACTTATTTTGACGGCGAGAGCTTTTATGTCGTGACACACAGGCTGTCACAAAAGGCTGTCGAGATTGTGGAAAACCCCAACATATCCCTCTGCTGTCAAAA
>JBGULZ010000350.1:0-8715 GCA_045116595.1 Ruminococcus sp.
CCCATATCCTCGAAGATGAAGTGATAACTGCCGATCAATACTTCGGTGCCGTCGAGCGTGGATTTGACACCATGCGCCACCACATACTCGACCTTCGTATGCATTTCATCGTGCTTTAACCCTTTTTCAGCCGCCGCACGGACGACAGCATTGGCGATAGAGTGCGGGAAATGCTCTTCCAAACACGCTGCGATACGCAGCAGCTCGTCGGGCGTTTTGTCGCAGAAGGACACAACGCTGTGGACAGTGGGGTTTGCTTCGGTGAGCGTTCCGGTCTTGTCAAAAACGATCGTATTCGCAGCAGCGACTTTTTCAAGGAACTTGCCGCCCTTGACTGTGATACCGTAGGCGTTTGCCTCCCTGATCGCGGATAAAACCGTTACGGGCATAGCAAGCTTTAATGCGCAGGAAAAATCGACCATCAGCACGGACAGCGCTTTGGTTGTATTGCGCGTCAACAGCCATACCAGCACTGTTCCGAGGAAGGTAAACGGCACAAGCCTGTCGGCAAGATGTTCCGCCCTGCTTTCTACATTCGATTTCAGCTTTTCCGTTTCTTCGATCATCGAAACGATTTTATCGTAGCGGGTCGAGCCGGAATTCTGCGTGACGCGGATCGTCAGCTCACCTTCTTCGATCACAGTTCCGGCATAGACGGTCGCGCCGGCGTTTCTGCGTACAGGCACGCCTTCTCCCGTAAGCGTCGATTGATTCACCATCGCTTCGCCGCCGCTGACAGTACCGTCAAATGGAATCATACTTCCTGCGTTGACAATTATCTCGTTGCCGGATTGGATTTCCGACGACTTGACCAAAACAGGCTGTCCGCCCGTTTTCAGCCAAACTTTGCCGACATTCAAAGACATACTGCCTGCCAAATCACTGATGGATTTTTTGTGCGTCCAGCCCTCCAATATCTCGCCGATCTCCAGCAGGAACATCACCGAACCGGCGGTTTTGAAATCGCGTCTGATCAGCGAAACGGTAATAGCTGTCGCGTCCAAAACAGAAACCTCCAGCTTGCCCTTTGACAGACATTTTAATGCTTTCCAAATATACCGCGCGGCTTTGACGGCGAGGATAGCGATACGGATATAGCGCGGAATGAAAAACCGCCTTAAATACCGTCCTGCGATCTTCCGCAACAGCTTGCCTGTGTATTCCTGCCGCAGTTCTCTTGCTGCCGTTACGGACGTGAGCGCGTGTTCGGGAATCACTGATGTATCGGGCTCTGTCTGACACAGGAGTTTGATCGCATCCTCTTTGCTGCCAAAATATTCGATCATCAAATCGTTTGTCGCAGGATAAACCTTACAGCGTTTGATTTGACGTTCGGAGTTCAGCGCGCAAAACAGCTTGTCAAGCTCCAATCTGCTGTATCGGTTCAAAATATGTACCCTCAGCCGACCTCGGATCTCGTGCAGTATTTTAAATTTCATTTTCTTCGGTCGACTCGACCGTCTTTTCGGGTTCAGACTCTACGGGCTTTTTAGATTCAATCTCGACGGTCTTTTCAGGTTCAGACTCTACGGAATTTTCGCTTTCCTCGCGTTCAAGATTGATCTGCTTTGCCTCGGCATAAATATCCTCCGCGTTTTCCTGAACCTTAGTCACAGTTTCCATAACGCTTTTTTTGGCTCTCAGCGCTGCGGCAGTGCAATGGGTATATGCTTTTTTTGCGTCTCTGCTTGATAACGCTTTGATTCCCGCTGTACCGAACAATACGCCTCCAAAGAATAATAATGCGCCTTTTCCTAATGATGTCATAATATGCTCCTCCTTATTTATGTTTATAGCCTGTGATGAACGTCATTGCCATACATACGACGGCGGCAAACGCCCAGAATTTGTGTTGTTTCATTCGATCCATCCTTTCTACTCTAAAAGTTAGCCACAGCTAACCTGTGCTGAAAAAAATAAAAAATCAAGTTTGATTTCCTTAATTATTATATAATAAACAGCTTGCTTTTGTCAATGGAATTGTTGATAAAAAAGCAAAAACGCTCAAATCAACAGAGCGTTTTGCTTTTATCATTATGAGTTGATTGTATTATCCCAAAGTGATATCCAAAATCATCATTACCGTAAATCCGAGAGCAAACATCAACACGCCGATATTGGAATGCTCTCCCTCTGACATTTCGGGTATAAGCTCCTCCACGACGACATAAATCATAGCACCTGCCGCAAAGCTGAGCAAATACGGCATGACGGGAATCAGCAGACCGGATACCATGATTGTGATCAACGCGCCGAGCGGCTCTACCGCGCCGGACAAAACTCCGCCAAAAAAAGCAAACGGCTTGCTCTTTCCCTCAGCGTGGAGCGGCATAGAGATGATCGCTCCCTCGGGAACATTCTGTATTGCAATTCCGAGAGCGAGCGCCAACGCTCCGCCTGCTGAAATATCGGTTGATCCGGACAACAGGCCGGCGTACATCACGCCCACCGCCATTCCTTCGGGAATGTTGTGCAGTGTGACGGCAAGCAGCATCATCGTCGTCCTTGCCAGCTTGCTTTTATGTCCTTCGGCTTTTTCGGCAAACATATGAAGGTGCGGTACCGTTTTGTCAAGAACAAGCAAAAACAAGGTGCCTATCCAAAAGCCTACAACAGCAGGAACAAACGCAAACGCTCCCATCGAACTGCTCTGCTCAATGGCAGGTATCAGCAGGCTCCATATAGAAGCCGCCGTCATCACGCCCGCCGCAAAGCCCGTTAACGCGCGCTGAACGCTTCGCCCGAGCTGCTTTTTCATAAAGAACACAAACGCCGCGCCTAAAGACGTGCCGATAAACGGTATTAGAATACCGAAAGTTACCGATAAACCCATCATTTTTCTCCGCTTATTTAATAATGATCGCTACCGCGCAGGGAACGCGGCCTTGTATCAAAGTCGTTTTTATATCACGGTAGCCCGCTTTTTCAAAAAACGCGCGGTAATTGGAATATGTAAATTGCTGTTTGAAATCCGCTCCGGCTTTACCGATCACGTTAACTACGCCGCCTGTTTTTCCGGTCTTTTCCTTGTTGACATAGGTCGGGATAATCAGCTTGCCGCCCGTTTTGCAAACTCTATTCAACTCAGCAAGCGCCTTATACGGTTGATCCAGTAAATGAATGACGTTTGCGGCAACAACGGTATCAAACGATTCGTCCGCGTAATCAAGCGATGTGATATCCGCTTTTTGAAATGTGACATTTGTAAATGCACTGCACTTCTTTTTTGCTTGTTTCAGCATCCCTTCCGAAAAATCGGTGGCTGTTAAAGATTTGCATACAGGGGCAATCGCTTCGCTTATCATTCCTGTTCCGCAAGCACATTCCAGCACAACGTCCGTTTGTTTTATTCTTTCGGAAACCAAGCGGCAAAGCTTCCTGTTGACCCTTCCGTTATATACATTTCCAAACAGGTCATATACGCCTGAAATTCTGTCCCAAAACATTGTTTACTATCACTTCCTTGCGATCACCGTGATCCAAGGTTTATTATCATAGCGATCGGATTCGACTTCTGTAAAGCCTGCTGATTTTAACGCTGAGGAAAGTTCATCAATCGTATAACATTTCATACCCTCGATGATCTTCTCATATTTCAGGCTTGTATCATCTGTACCGTCGGATTCGTTGCAGATCATAAAGGAACCGCCGGGCTTCAATACTCTGCACACTTCGGAAAAACACTGTGTAAGCCCCGGCCAGAAATAGACCGTCTCAAACGCTGTGGCAAGATCAAAGGCTCTATCCTCAAAAGGTAGCTCGGCGACGTTGCCCTGAATAACGGTGCATCTGCCCGATGTTATCATATCTTTGTTGTATTCCTTTGTTTTTTCAACAGACAGCGGAGAATAATCAAGCGCGGAAACCTTTCCCTGCGGATAGCGTTTCAGCAGCTCGGCGGTGTTTCGTCCGCCGCCGCAGCCGAGCTCGGCAATGCTTGAAGCGTCGATACCGTCAAGATGAGCCATACCCCAGTCGGCAAGCTTGGCGTGTCCGCCGTTCATTCCGCTGACCATCATCTTGCCGAGAAAACCTTCCGGCTTTCTTGTTTGGTTTACGAATTTCTTAAAAAGTCCCATACAATCTATCTCCTAACTTTTATAATCCGGTTTCATAATATTGAGTTTTATCCCAACGCCACATCCAGCGCCATCATCAGGGTAAAGCCGACGGCAAACATAATAACACCGACATTGGAATGTTCTCCCTGTGACATTTCGGGGATAAGCTCCTCTACTACCACATAAATCATCGCGCCTGCCGCAAAGCTGAGCAAATACGGCATTACTGGAACCATCAGCCCTGAAACCAAAATTGTTATCAATGCGCCGATCGGCTCTACCGCTCCCGACAGCACGCCGCCGAAGAACGAAAAAGTCTTGCTTTTTCCCTCTGCGTGAAGCGGCATAGAAATTATAGCTCCCTCGGGAACATTTTGTATTGCTATTCCCAGAGCGAGCGCCAGCGCGCTGCCTGCGGATATTTCAGCTGAGCCTGAGATCAAGCCCGCGTATATCACACCGACCGCCATACCCTCGGGAATGTTATGCAGCGTAACCGCAAGCAAGAGCATTGTGGTTTTAGCCAGCTTGCTTTTGTGTCCCTCAGCTTTATCGGCGAACATATGCAGATGCGGTATTGTTTTATCAAGTATCAATAAAAACAGCGTTCCTATCCAGAATCCGGTAACGGCGGGTACAAACGAGAGCTCTCCCATTGAGCTGCTCTGCTCAATGGCAGGGATCAGCAGGCTCCAAACGGAAGCCGCCGTCATAATGCCTGCCGCAAAGCCCGTTAAGGCGCGCTGAACGCTTCGCCCGAGCTGCTTTTTCATAAAGAACACAAACGCCGCGCCCAGGGCTGTACCGATAAAGGGTATCAGGATTCCGAATATCACAGATATGTTCACTAAATCATCTCCGGCAGCACATTTTTATCTTCTCAATCTTCTATTTTCTGCCGACTAACGCCGCGGAATTTCCGAGAGCCAGCATTTTTGCTCGGGATTTGTTTCCGAAGATTTCCTCCGTGGTGTCAATCAAACACACATCCTGATAGCCTTCATCCTTCAACTCCTTTATCAGCGCTTCCATGTCGCCGAACATGCCGGGCTTCATATCATCCTGAAGCGCGAACACGCCGCCCTTTTTCAGAACGCGCAGGCTCTCTTTCAGAAGCGCCTGCTTATCAGAAGCGTTTGTAATATTATGATAAACGTAGTTGCTGATTACAGCGTCAAAGGTTTCATCCTTAAAATCAAGCCGATTGGCGTCTCCGCGCTGAAAAGCACATCTGTCTCCAACGCCCTCCGAGCGGGCGTTCTTCTCACACAGCTCCTTGCTGTAATCCCATACAGCACCCCAGTAATCAATGCCGACTGCCTTGCAATCAGACCATGAAAGAGCCGCGCGGATTGTGAGTGCTCCGGAGCCGCAGCCAACCTCAAGCAGAGTGCCATTTCCGTCAAAGTCCAGATGTGAAAGCAGCGACTGATGAACCTTATCCATCATACCGCCTCCGCCAAAGGAATACTGTTTTCTAATCCACGCGCACCAGCAAGTCGCAGCTGTTAAGGCAGCCAGAATAACCGCAAATATTATTCCGAGAATTGGCAGATGAAACACCGTAAAGGAAAGTACCGCCAGCAGCGCAGCCAACGCAATGCCTCCTCCCAGCATATAAAATACGGGCTTTGACATCCAGTTCCCGTATTGCTCTCCGTGAGTTCCGATTTTAATTTCTTTTTGATTCATAGTTTTCCTCCGATATATGTTTTTGTAGAGAATATTAGCAACAAAATATTCTGCGATTTTTTCATTTCCGTCTTTTGTATTCCTTGAACAACAGTCCGCCTAAGATGAAGCAAAGTATCGCTCCAACGAACATAACGATTTGTTGCAAACATCCGTTGCCGTTAACAACTGCGATTATCAAAGCGATTACCGAAGTTACAATGCCCAGCGCTCCGCCGAGCGTCAACGCGCCGAACCCGCGGTATAGCCTGATTTTTGGAAGTATTCTGTCAAGCTTAGCTATCCTCTCACTTACAAGCTCCGCTATACCGATTATCATAAGGATTGCAGGTATTATCGAGATGATTGAAACCGCAGTCACTTGATTTATCAACAGCAAAATTAATCCCGTAAAGTAAGCAATCCAGCCGACATTACCGGGTGAATCATAGGCTATCCAACGGGCGTCGGAAATATCGCTTTCATACAGCACATATTTGTCGGGAATACCCTGTATGCAGCGGTTTACCCTGCGGCAGTATGCTTCGTATTCGCTGCCGTACCTCTCGCTGAGCCACTTTTCCTCCGTGTTTTTCATCAGCACAGTCATAAAAAGCCAATAGAGCAAAGGCAGGAAAAATGTCAGCACATTTCCGTTTATCAGGAGCGCTCACGAACAAATTAGAGCAAATGCCGTATAAATCGGATTTCTTACAATCGCGTAAGCGCCGCTTGTTAAAAGGCGGTTTTCTTCGATATTCTTATCCAGTTTGTCTATTAAAACAGCCTTGATCCATAACGCCGTTCCGGATATGATGAGCGCCGCTCCGAGGACGATAAACAAAAGCAATCCCCATGTTGGTCGCACGGCAGGCAAAACGCCTGTTCTGTCGAGTAAAACGGCAATGACAGTAAGGATTGCAATGACCCACACGTAAAACGGTCCCACGCCGAACATCGGCAGATGTCCGCTGTTTTTATTATATTTGAATTCACTTTGCGTTTTCTGTTTTTTCAATTGCAACCACCTTTGGCAAAAAGCCCTTTCGCGCGTTTTCTTCTGTATCATCGTCCTCTTTGTAACCGTCATAGGGTGCGTTCGGGTCGTGCGGCTTCTGCTTTTTCATCGAGTTGCACACCTTGTCTTTATGGCGGAACACAAATTCAAAATCATCCGTCCAGCCTGTATGACCGGTAATCACCTTGGGGCGCAAGCCGCGCTCATTCAGCTTGCCTTCAAGCTGTGCCAAAGAGCGTTTTGCAAGCTCGTTATCCTCCGCAAGCGAATTAATAAAGCTATAGCCGCCGTCCGCACCAAACCAAATGGTATCTCCCGTGAATAGATATTCGTCGTCAATCAGATAGACCATATGTCCCCAAGTGTGTCCGGGACAAAGGAAACACTCCACCTTAATACCGTCGAAATCGAGAATTTGACCGTCATGCAGTAAAACTCTTTCATTTTCCGTTTTAACCATAGGCAGCTTATATAAACCGAAAATGACCTTGCGGCGTTTCTCACCTGTCAGGTAGCGGTTCTCAAGCTCGCTGAGATACAGAACAGCGTCATTAAACAAGCCGTCACTGTCGGCCTCTACCGCGCCCACATGGTCGGTGTCCTGATGGGTAATCAGGATATGGTTAATTGACGACGGGTCAATGTCCAGCCACGACATTTTTTCTTTCAATCTGTCATAATTGTAGCCCGCGTCTATCATAATCGTTGTGCCGTTCTTCGTATAAAAGAAGATGTTGGCAATCCACTCGCGTACACAGGCAACACGGTTATCAATCCAACCCGTGTTCAGCGGCTTGAAAATCTCCTTGCCCCTATAGCCGAGACTCATAACCTTTTTCTGAAAATTTGAAGCTTTTTTTGACATGTTTTCCACCCTTAACAAATTAAAGAAGCAATACCAATCAACCCCACCATGGCAAGTCCGAGGCTCGGCATGATAATCCCAGGCAAATCCTGAAAGGCTTTGGGATTGATTTTCCGCAGCGTTACCCCGATAATCAGGAACACTATGGAATTGAGCGCCGCCATCCATTTCGGGACATCCAGCGCGCCGATGAGGATTGCGACAATAAGGCAAATATCCGCCGCCATCAAAATGAGATAGCTCAGGAAAAACGGAATGGTAATCGCCTTATACAAGCCCTCCAAGGCATTGTCGGCAATCTCGAAATTCTTTTCGCTCATACCCATAATCCGCTTGTAGATGACCGCCTGAATACAAACCATTGAATGAACAAAAAAGCCGCCGATACAACCAATAAAAGCAAGGATGCTCATGACGAAAGCGAGCGTCGGGTGACTGCCGCTGATTTGCGACGCGATAGAATAAAAGCCAAAGCCTATTCCCGCATCGCCGAAAAATGCGCAGAGAATGGACGCGCCAAAGCGCCACTCCGACATCTTCATCCAATTACTGTCGATGTTCTTGGATGTGCCGAGCTTCTCGTTGCCCGCGCCCTTGAGGTCGAACAGGATATCCCCCGCACAGCAGAGCAGCCCTCCGCACAATCCCAAAATTGAAAATATTAACAACATAGAAAAACTCCTTTAGCAGCTTATTAACACCATTGGTTAGCCGCTGCTAACCAATAAAATCAGTATAACATATTTTGATAATAAAATCAATATCTCTGAATGTTTTGATAAAAAACTAGTGCAGCGAATTATGCTCCGCTGCACTTCATTTTACTTTTGTAAAGCCAACATTTTCGCGTATATGCCGTTCTGCTTTTCAAGCTCTTCGGGCGTACCCTGTTCGTCCGCTCTGCCGTCCTTGATTACAACTATTTTGTCCGCACCGGCGACAGTGCGCATACGGTGAGCGATAATCATAACAGTTTTATCTTTGATAAGGCGTGAGATGGACTGCTGAATCAGCGTTTCGTTTTCCGCGTCGAGTGAAGCTGTCGCTTCATCAAGCAGGATAACCGGCGCGTCCTTTAAAAACGCTCTTGCAATGGAAAT
>JBGULZ010000351.1:0-1954 GCA_045116595.1 Ruminococcus sp.
AAGGGGAGAGAACGGCAAGGGCGGCAAATGCCGCGGCAAAAACGCCGAGGATCTCATCATCCGTGTGCCGATGGGTACGCTCATCAAAGAGGAGAGCACAAACAGGATACTTGCCGATATCTCGGACGACGAGCCCCATATCGTCGCAAAGGGCGGCAAGGGCGGCTGGGGAAATCCCCATTTTGCCACTCCCGTAAGGCAGGTGCCGAGGTTCGCAAAGCCCGGTCTCCCCGGCGAGGAATTTGACGTTGTGCTCGAACTAAAGCTGCTCGCGGACGTCGGCTTGGTCGGCTTCCCGAACGTCGGCAAAAGCACGCTTATCTCGGTGGTTTCTCAGGCAAAGCCCGAGATCGCGAATTATCATTTTACAACCATCACTCCGGTGCTCGGCGTCGTCAGTATGGGCGAGGGCTCGAGCTTTGTGATGGCGGATATCCCCGGGCTTATCGAGGGCGCGTGGAAGGGCACGGGCTTGGGTCATCAGTTTTTGCGACACATCGACCGCTGCCGTATGCTCGTCCACATCGTAGACGTTTCGGGCAGCGAGGGCAGAGACCCCAAGGAGGACTTTAAGGCGATAAACGAGGAGCTTGTAAAGTTTAACCCCGAGCTCGCCGAAAGGCCTATGGTAGTCGCCGGCAACAAGTGCGATATGGCGACCGATGAGCAGATAGAGGAATTCAGGAATTTCGTCGAGGAACAGGGCTACGACTTCTTCCCGATAATGGCGGCTATCCGCTACGACGTCGACCCGCTCCTGAAAAAGATACAGGAAATGCTCTCAAACCTTCCGCCTGTCGTAAGGTACGAGGCGGAGCCCGCTCCCGTGCTCAGCGAGGAGGACTTTGACGACCACAGCGTCGATATCAAAAACGTCAACGGAATCTACACCGTCGAGGCGGACTGGCTGCTGCAGGTTATGCGCGGCATAAACTTTGACGATTACGAGAGCCTCAATTATTTCCAAAAGGTGCTCACAAACGGCGGCGTCATAGAAGCGCTAAAAGAAAAAGGCTGCAACGACGGCGACACTGTGTCTATTTATGACATTGAGTTTGAATTTATAAGCTAAAGCTTATAAATAGAGTTTAGAGTTTAATCAAATAAAGCCTCGCGGTCGCCTTGATCCGATAGCTGCTGTATTAATAAGGAAATAAACCTGACAAACAGCACCGAAACACTACAAATCCGGAGCGAAGCGACCATTATCTAAACTCTAAACTCTAAAAACTAAACTCTATATATACGGAGTATATTATGAACCAAACCACACATACTAAAGCAGATGAATATTCACCGCTGACGCTTGCTTTCCTCGGCGACGGGGTTTATGACCTTCTTGTGCGCGAATCGCTTGTGAACAGGGCTAACCGTCCCGCGGGCGAGCTCAACCGCCAAAAGGTCGCTATGGTAAACTGCAAGGCTCAGGCGGAATACGCTCAGCTTTTGATGCCGAGCCTAAGCGAAAAGGAGCTTGCCGTGTACAAGCGCGGCCGCAACGCCGCTCCCAAATGCACGCCCAAAAACGGCTCGGTAGCCGATTATCACAGCGCCACGGGGCTTGAATGTCTCTTTGGGTATCTTCACGTCAACGGCGAAACCGGACGTATCAACGAGCTTTTTGACATCATTTTACATACTACGAAAAGCAGTGATTAGGTGAACAGGCTCGAAAAGCTCTTCAAAAACTCAATAACCGACTATATCATTATCGCCCTCGGCGCGTCGCTCTATGCCGCGTCGGTGGCGGTTTTTACGTCAAAAAACAACATCGCGCCCGGCGGCTTGACAGGTGTTTCCACAATGCTCAACTATTTGTTCAGCCTGCCCATCGGCGCGATGATTTTTCTTATGAACATCCCGCTCTTTCTCTGGGCGTTTTTTAAAAACGGCAGGGGCTTTGTGATAAAGACGATGACCGGCACGGCGCTGGTGTCGGTGTTTATCGACATTT
>JBGULZ010000352.1:0-7525 GCA_045116595.1 Ruminococcus sp.
AAAGCAAGGTGAAGCTGTCTACATACAACATCTTAGTAGACGGCACAAAGGCGGAGGAGTGTGTGCTTACAACTCCATACCAAAATCTGCATATTCTGCCGTCGAGCATAAACCTTGCCGCGGCTGAGCTTGAGATTGCGGAAAAACCTCACCGCGAGGCTCTGCTTAAAAACTCGATACTGCCGATAAAGCAGTACTACGATTACATAATAATCGACTGTCCGCCATCGCTCGGACTTATCACCGCCAACGCGCTGACGCTTGCGGATTCGTTTATTGTACCGATTCAGTGCGAGTATTACGCGCTTGAGGGATTGTCACAGCTCATGAGCACGGTAAGACGTATAAAAAGGCAATACAACAACTCTATTGAGCTCGAGGGAGTTCTGCTGACGATGTATGACGGCAGACTCAATCTGACCCAGCAGGTGGTTGAGGAGGTTAAAAAATTCTTCCCGGGCAAGGTGTTCGGAACGGTCATAACAAGGGGAGTAAGGATGTCTGAGGCGCCGAGCTTTGGAATGCCCGTTATTTACTACGATAAAAACTGCAAGGGCAGCTTAGCGTATACCGAGCTCGCCGAAGAAATCATAGCAAAGGAGAAACGCTGATGGCAAAAAAACTCGGCGGACTGGGCAAAGGGCTCAACGCCATATTCATAGAAAACGACAACGAAGACAAAAGCGGCGGCGTTACTCTCAGTATTTCGGAGATCGAGCCGAACCGTTCACAGCCCCGCAAGGAGTTCGATGAAAAAGCTCTGAGCGAGCTCGCCGATAGTATTTCGGAGCACGGACTGCTCCAGCCGCTTCTTGTAAGACCTCTGCCGCTCGGCGGATATGA
This sequence comes from Ruminococcus sp., assembly GCA_045116595.1. GTDB lineage: Bacteria > Bacillota > Clostridia > Oscillospirales > Acutalibacteraceae > Ruminococcoides. The sequence continues at coordinate 844 of JBGULZ010000352.1, forward strand.
GATAGTGGCGGGCGAGAGAAGATACCGCGCTTGCCGTATGGCGGGGTTGACCGAAGTTCCCGTAATAATCCGCGAGCTTGACGAGGCGCAGACAATGGAGCTGGCGCTTATTGAAAACCTGCAAAGAGAGGACTTGACACCGCTCGAAGAGGCACAAGGATATGACGTACTTATTAACGAGCACGGTATGACTCAGGAAGAAGTAGCGCGATCGGTCGGAAAATCCCGTCCCGCCGTGGCAAACGCGCTAAGGCTTTTGAACCTGCCCGACAGTGTAAAGGAGTATCTCAAAGACGGAAAAATCTCGGCAGGACACGCAAGAGCGCTTTTATCACTCGAAAACGAGGAAGAGATGACAGAGCTTGCGGATTTGATAGTAAGCAAGGATCTGTCAGTAAGGCAGACCGAAAAGCTCTGCAAAAAAGCGCCGAAAACAAAAAAGGAAGTCAAAACAGAAAAGAAACCGTCATTTTACAGTATGGTAGAGCTTGCGCTTAACGAAAGTCTCGGCAGAAAAATCAGCATTACCAAAAACAAAGGCAAACAGGGCGGAGTTCTTCAAATCGAGTTTTACTCCGATGAGGAGCTCACAGAGCTTTCAAATAAACTAAAATAAAGGAGCAGAAAAATGATCGATATTAAGTTTTTAAGAGAAAACCCCGACGCGGTAAAAGAAAATATAAAGAAAAAATTCCAGGACCATAAAGTTGAGCTTGTAGACAAGGTTATTGAGCTTGACGCAAAGAGCCGCGCCGCAAAGCAAAAAGCGGACGAGCTCCGCTCAAACCGCAATAAGATCTCAAAGCAGATCGGCGCGCTGATGGCTCAGGGCAAGCGCGAAGAGGGTATGGCGCTAAAGGAAGAGGTAACAAAGCAGGCTGAGCAGCTTGCGGAGCTTGAAGCTCAGGAGGGCGAGCTCAGCACTCAGGTAACGGATATTATGATGCAGATACCTCAAATCATCGACCCCGAGGTACCCATCGGCAAGGATGATACCGAGAATGTTGAAGTTGAGCGCTTCGGCGAGCCTGTTGTACCCGATTTTGAAGTTCCGTATCACACCGACATTATGGAAAAGCTTAACGGTATCGACCTCGATTCCGCGCGCAAGGTAGCAGGCAACGGCTTCTATTACCTTATGGGTGACATCGCCAGACTCCACAGCGCGGTCATCGCATACGCGCGTGACTTTATGATCGACCGCGGATTCACCTACTGCGTGCCTCCGTTTATGATCAGGAGCAATGTTGTAACAGGCGTTATGAGCTTTGCCGAGATGGATTCTATGATGTACAAGATCGAGGGAGAGGATCTTTACCTTATAGGTACAAGCGAACACTCGATGATCGGCAAGTTTATCGATACAATTAATAAAGAAGAAAATCTTCCGTATACGCTGACAAGCTATTCGCCTTGCTTTAGAAAAGAAAAGGGCGCTCACGGAATTGAAGAGCGCGGCGTTTACCGTATCCATCAGTTTGAAAAGCAGGAAATGATCGTTGTCTGCAAGCCCGAGGAAAGCAAGATGTGGTTTGACAAGCTGTGGCAGAACACAGTCGATCTTTTCCGATCACTCGATATCCCCGTGCGCACACTTGAGTGCTGCTCGGGAGACCTCGCGGATTTAAAAGTTCGCTCGCTCGACGTAGAGGCTTGGTCGCCCCGTCAAAAGAAATACTTTGAGGTCGGCTCATGCTCGAACCTCGGCGACGCGCAGGCTCGCCGATTGAAGATCAGAGTTTCGGGTGAAGGCGGCAAAAAATACTTTGCCCACACCCTTAACAACACTGTTGTTGCTCCTCCGAGAATGCTTATCGCGTTCCTCGAGAACAACCTCAACGCAGACGGAACCGTAAACATCCCTGTTGCTCTCAGACCGTATATGGGCGGCAAAGAGATGATCGGATAAGGAGGTAATTATGGATTGCGGCAATTGCGGAAGAGAATACCCGTATTATTATGATAAATGCCCCTACTGCGGAGCAGCCAATGCTGATCCGAGAAAGGCACAGCAACAGTCCCAAGCGGCAGGAAACAATTATCAGCAAAATTATAACCGGAATTATAATGTTCAGCAGAACAACGGTCAGTATTATAACAGGCAGAATTATGATTACGGATATCAGCAGCCCGTTTACAGAGACGATAACCACGGATATGAGCCGGTTTCTATCGGCAGCTGGATCGGCGTATGGCTGTTGTCGTGTATCCCGATAGTCGGATTTATTATGCTTATCGTTTGGGCGTGCGGCGGCACAAGAAAGCAGTCGCTTAAGAATTGGGCGAGAGCTCAGTTTATTATACTGCTGATTTTAATTTTGACTGCTGCGATCGTTGGTTTGATCATGTACGCAACAGGAGCAGATATCAACAAAGTATTTAATGTTAGATATTATTAACACTATAAGCAAAATCTCTAAAATGTACACAAAAATAAGGCGCTCACTTTTTAGTGAGTGCCCTGTTTTTTGTATATGATATTAACTTTTCGTTTGCAGTTATTTTTCTGCATTATCTTCTTTACTGTCTTTTTGTTCCTTAAAAGCGAAGAACCTTTGACCGACGTAGTTGCACGCGACAAATACGCACGCTCCGACTGCCCAGCTCAAATTACCGGCAAAGGTATTTACGTCCATACCGAACATTGCCCAGCCTGCCGATTTTGATAATAAGCTTATGCCTGTCGCGACGCCGACTCTTACGAGCATACATACCACGATATTGACAGTAAACCTTAGCACGGGCTTCCAGCCTTTTTCGGTGCTTTTGAATGTAAAATATTTATTGAGGAAGAAGCTTACGATGCTTCCTACTACGATACCAACGAACGCGGCGGCTCCGGGACCCCAATCATACTGCTTCCAGCCGATTGGGTTTGTCAAAAGCAGTACGACTCCTTCGCCGATAAGGGTGTTTAAAACACCGACCAAAAGGAACTTCCAAAATTTGATGTCAAAGAATTTTTTGAGAAAGCCGGAGACTTTTCCGTTTTCTTTTTTGTTTTCGGTATTACTCATAACGCTTTGTGTCAGCCTCCTCGTTGTTTTCGTCCTCAAAGTTCGAGAACTTTGTAATATAAATCGGTCTGTCCTTTGTTTCCATATATATCCTGCCAATGTATTCGCCGAGGATACCGATCGACATTTCGGTAAGTCCGCCGAGGAACAGTATCGCGCACATAGTCGTTACATAACCGGGGGTGATGATTCCAAAGAACAGCGTCTGTATCAGTGTTACGATAATATAGATAAGCGAGATCAAAAAGATGATGGCGCCCATGACCGCGATAAAACGCAGCGGCGTTACCGAGAAGCAGGCGATGCCGTCGATCGCGTACTTGAAAAGGGAAGAGAACTTCCAGGTAGTTGTGCCAAGCTGTCTGTCCACGGTTTTGAAGGTTATCCATTTTGTGTTGAAGCCGACCCATGAGAAAATACCCTTTGAAAATCGCTGAACCTCGCTGAGTTCCAAAATGGAGTTTACCATTTGGCGTGTCATCATACGGAAATCCATCGCGCCGTAGGGGTTTTTTACGTCGGTCATTTTATTTGAGAGCTTAAAGAAAAGCTTTGAGAAAAAGTCTCTGAAAAATCCCTCGCCCTCGCGCTCGTCTCGCTTTGTGGCGCAGCAGTCATAGCCCTGCTCCATCGCTTCGATCATCTGCGGGAACATCGCGGGCGGGTGTTGAAGGTCGGCGTCCATAACGACAACATAATCCGCGTCACAGTGTTGAAGTCCCGCGTACATCGCAGCCTCTTTGCCGAAATTTCGGGAAAACGAAATGTATTTTATATTAGAAAACTGCGCCGCAAGCTTTTTCATAATCAAATATGTTTTGTCGCGGCTTCCGTCGTTAACTAAAATGTACCTAAAGCTGTAGTCGGGTATGGTGTCGATCACTTTGTTGGTCTCGAGCACAAAATGCTCAAGCCCCTCCTCCTCGTTATAGCAGGGTACAACCAGGTCTATGGTTTTCATATACTTACTCCTTAATGGGTTTGTTTGTTGCCAAACTACCTTTCATTATAACAAAGTTGAGGTTAAAAGTCTATTTTTTTTAAAATTTTTATAAAGTTTTCGTTTTTTATATTTACCAAAAGGAAAAAACGTGGTAAAATAAAATGGTTAAGACGCATTTTGCGTTTAGTGTCCACTGAAAAAAGGCGGTCACGGCAATATATCTTGATTTCGGAGGTATGTTTTAATGTCCGAGGCAAAAACATTAAAACAGCGCGGCAGTGGTTTTGTCGCGCGAAACATATACGTCTGGCTGGCGTTTTTGATCCCGTTTGTGCTGATGGTCACAGCATATGGCGTGATGTCTGTATCGCCGTTCGGCGACAAGCAGATCCTTGTTACCGATAACTGGCACCAGTATTTTCCGTTTTTGGCGGATATGCAGTACAAGCTTCAACACGGCGAGTCGCTGTTTTGGTCGTGGGCGGTCGGCGGAGGCGTAAACTACTTTTCGCTGATGTCATACTACCTTGCAAGTCCTCTTAACTTCCTCTCGGTATTTATCCCCGCGGAGTGGCTAAGAGAATTTTTGATGTTCTCGGTATGTTTGAAGATCGGTCTTGCCGGTTCCTTTACCGCTCTGTTTTTAAGGAGCGTATACAAGCGTAACGATCCGTCGATAATTATGTTCGGAACCAGCTTTTCGTTCTGCGCCTTTTTGATAGGCTACTATTGGAACACCATCTGGCTTGACACGGTTTGTATTTTCCCGTTGTGCGCGCTTGGTTTGGTTAAGCTGCTGACCGAAAACAAATTCAGGTTGTTTACTGTTTCGCTTGCGCTTTGTATGCTTACAAACTACTACATAGGTTTCTTTGTATGTATTTTTGTATTGCTGATTTTTGTGGCTTACAGCATCGTTCACTGGCACGGATTCAGAAATTTCGTTGAAAACCTGATCAAGACAGGCTTCTTTTCGCTGATCGCGCTGGGACTTACGCTGTTCTTTTTGCTTCCCGCGTTTTTCGCGCTGCAAAACACGCACGCGTCCGGAAGCTCATTCCCGAGCACGTTTGCCATCAATATCGGCGGAACCAACGATTTGTTCGGCGTGCTAAAGGCGCTCAAGAGCATTACGGGCAACCTCGCTAACTTCACCAGCCCGGCTATCAAGGCGGCTGACGCGATCCCTAACGTTTCCTGCGGCGCGGTCACGGTATTCTTCGGTTTTCTGTACCTGACCTGTCCCAAGATAAAAACAAAAGAAAAAATCGTGGCGTTGTGCTTGATCCTATTTATGTTCCTGAGCTGCATCATCCGTCAGCTCGACTACATCTGGCACGGCTTCCACTTTACAAATATGATCCCTTACCGCTTTACGTTCCTCATCAGCTTTGTTATCATCGCTATGGCGTTCAAGGCGTTTAAGTATATCGATTCGATCAACGTTATCGGCGCGATCATCGCTTCGCTGCTCAGCTATTCGGTTCTGGCTTTGGAGATCAACGACCCCGGCATCGAGAAGATGTTTGGAACCGAGCGCACAAATTGGGTAACTCCGACTCTCGTTGTATTCGGTTGCATCATCGCGTTCACCGCAGTGTTTGTGATTTTGTACGCAAAGCGGGTATTCCCGTCGAAGAAGATGGGCAAAACGGTTTTGACTATCGCGCTTACCGTTGTTGTTATCGCGCAGAGCGCGGCAACGGGAATCTGCGGCGTTATAGTTACGACCGTAACAACAACACGCGATTATCCCCGCGGCGAAGAAAAAACCGCTTATCTTGTTAATTATATGAAGGAAAGAGAAGCAAACACGCCGGAGATGTGGAGAGCCGAGATGACGTCTACCCAGACGCTCAACGACGGCGCGCTCAACCATTATCACGGTCTTTCGATGTTCAACTCAATGGCGAACGAAAAGATGACGATCTTCTTCGAGAATATGGGTCTGATGGGCTGGAAAGGCGGCAACAGATACACCTATGCCGAGAGCTCGCCGTTTGATAATCTCTTTATGAACCTAAAATACCTTGTTGCCCGTGACGGTCATATCCACAATACATATGATATGGCAGAGGTTTGCGCCAAGGAAAACGAAAAGCTGTTTGAGAACACCCACTATCTGCCAATGGGCTTTGTTACCGACAGCAAGCTTGCAGACTGGAAAGCGATCGTAGACGAAAACGAGTACAATCCGCTTGAACAGCAAAATGATTTCTTCCGCAGGGCTACGGGAATCGACAAAGACCTTAACACAAGGCTCGAGGTCGCTTCTCAGGGACACACTGAATCAAGCAAGTTCTCGGTCAGCAAGACCGCTTACGGCACGTATTCCTTCAGCTGTACCGACTCGAGCGTTAAACCGCATGTTAAGTGGAACTACATAGCTCCGGAGGACGGACTTTATGTTATGTATGCCAACATAAAGGACGGCGAGGATGTTTCCGTTTATCAAAACGACAAGGAGCAGACCCAAAAGTACGGAATGGCACGTCCGTATGTCGCGCCTATCGGATACTTCAAAAAGGGTGATAAAATTTCTGTTTACGCCGACTTAAAGGCGGGCAGCGGCGGAAAAGCGAGAGTGTTTGTTGACCTCTTTAACAAGGATGTTTTTGAGGAAGGCTACGCAAAGCTCAGCCAAAGCGTAATGAATACAACGGAATTGACCGCAAGCTCGATGAAGGGCGAAATAGACGCAAAGCAGGACGGCTTGTTCTAC